>NZ_JAYWFT010000107.1:0-30753 GCF_043778725.1 Flavobacterium sp.
AAGCAAGTCGAATTTAAACAAAATGAGCCCAATACAATATCGAGCTCATTATTATCAAAATTAATTATAAATTTGTCTAAACTTTTGGGTGCAGTCTAGTTTCCTTGAAGTTTGTATGTAATAAATACATTAAAAAACCAAATATTATTCTGATTCATCCATGGTGTGATACACATTCATCACATCATCGTCTTCTTCAATTTTTTCTATTAGTTTTTCAACATCCGCAATTTCTGCATCGCTAAGTTTTTTTGTTACTTGTGGAATTCTTTCAAATCCAGAAGATAAAATTTCAATTCCGCGAGATTCTAATTCTTTTTGAATGGCACCAAAACTTCCAAAAGGAGCGTAGATTAATATTCCGTCTTCATCATCGGCAAAAATTTCTTCTGCTCCAAAATCGATGAATTCTAATTCCATTTCTTCTATGTCAACATTATTATTTGGAATTCTGAAATTACAGGTATGGTCAAACATAAATTCAACCGAACCTTGCGTTCCCATTGTTCCGTTGCATTTGTTAAAATAACTTCTAATGTTGGCTACAGTTCTATTGTTATTATCGGTTGCAGTTTCTATTAAAAGTGCAATTCCGTGTGGTGCATAGCCTTCAAAAAGTTGCTCTTTGTAGTTGGCAGTATCTTTATCAGTTGCTTTTTTAATAGCACGTTCAACATTTTCTTTAGGCATATTTGCCGCCTTAGCGTTTTGGATAACTGCACGCAAACGAGAATTGGCATCCGGATTTGGACCACCTTCTTTTACTGCCATTACAATATCTTTTCCAATACGAGTAAACGCTTTTGCCATTGCTGACCAACGTTTCATTTTTCTACCTTTTCTAAATTCGAACGCTCTTCCCATTTTTTTAATTCTAAATTCTAAAATCGTTAATCAACAATCTTAAATCAATTTTACTATTTGCAAAAGTACTTTTTTCAATATAAAAAATCAAATTCAATATCAAAATTCAATATTTTTAATGTTACCATTGATTTTTGCCATTGAAATTGCCATTGATTACTTTTTATAAAATGGCATTTTAACCACTTTAGCAGCAATTTTCTTGTCTCTAATTAAAATAAAAATATCAGAATCTACAGCTGCAAATTCAGTTTTTACATAACCCATTCCAATAGCTTTTCCTAAACTTGGTGCTTGTGTTCCTGAAGTTACAATTCCGATATTGTTTCCATCAGCATCAACAATTTCATAATCGTGTCTTGGAATTCCTCTATCAATCAATTCAAAACCAACTAGTTTTCTTGAAACTCCAGCTTCTTTTTGTGCTTTTAAGTTTTCTGAATTGGTAAATTCTTTTGTGAATTTTGTAATCCAACCCAAACCTGCTTCAAGCGGAGACGTTGTGTCGTTAATATCATTTCCGTACAAACAAAATCCCATTTCTAAACGTAAAGTATCTCTTGCTGCCAATCCAACTGGCTTGATTCCGAATGCTTTCCCAGCTTCAAAAACTTTATTCCAAACATGCTCAACGTCACTATTTTTACAATAAATTTCAAATCCACCAGAACCAGTATAGCCAGTTGCCGAAATAATTACATGCTCAATTCCAGCAAAATCAGCTACTTCAAAATGATAATATTTAATTGCTGCTAAATCTATTGATGTCAAACTTTGCATAGCTTCAACAGCTTTTGGGCCTTGAATGGCAAGTAACGAATAATCATCGGATAGGTTTTTCATTTCGGCACCCAAATCGTTGTGCGATGAAATCCAATCCCAATCTTTATCAATATTAGAAGCATTTACAACCAATAAATATTGCTCTTCTTTTATTTTATAAACAATTAAATCATCTACAATTCCGCCTTCATTATTTGGCAAACAAGAATATTGCGCTTTACCAATTTCAAGAGTCGCAGCATCATTAGAAGTAACTTTTTGTATTAAAGCCAAAGCATTAGCACCTGAAATTAAAAATTCTCCCATATGCGAAACATCAAAAACACCCACTGCATTTCTTACCGTTTCGTGTTCTGCATTTACTCCTTCATAAGAAACAGGCATATTGTAACCTGCAAACGGAACCATTTTTGCTCCTAAACTTTCGTGAATGTGCGTTAAAGCTGTATTTTTCATTATTTGTAGTTATAAAATTTAAAGTGGCTAATTTATTTAAAAATTCTTAAAATAATAATTAAAAAAGCATTTATAAATGGTTTTATTTTAATAAAAAGGTTTCATAAATTGCTATTTGATAAAAGTTAGTATTTGATTTCAAAAAATTTTCATTCCAAAATTCAAAAAAGTATATTTACATTTTTACATAAATAGAATAGGAATAAGAATATGGGTTTAAATATTGATATAGAAAAATCAGAAAAAGCAACAGAAATTATTGAACCGCAACTCAATATTATTCTAACAACCGATGAAGATGATGATCGACCGGTTTATATTTCTGGTAATTTTAATGATTGGATTACGCAGGACAAGAAGTTTGAAATGGAGAAAGTAGGTCAAGGATTGTATCATTTTAAATTTGAATCAGATTTTAATTACCCAGATGAATTGCTTTATAAATTTACACGTGGCGATTGGAGTGAAGTAGAAATTGATAAATATGGAAATCGCACCGAAAATCGCTCGTGCAAACAACACAAAGGAGTTAAAAAAGAGCATGTTGATAAATGGAGAAGAAATTGGTTGCCATTTAAGTCAAAGTTTCTTCCAAAAGTAAAATTGATTTCTAAAGAATTTGAAATTCCGCAGTTAAATAAAACAAGGAAAGTTTGGGCTTTGCTACCTCACGATTATGAAACTTCAACCGAAAGTTATCCTGTTTTGTATTTGCAAGATGCACAAAATTTATTCAATGAAAAGGCAAAGTACGGCAATTGGGAAATCGATAAAAAACTGGCAGTAATGTCAGAATATAAAATTGGTAACATTATAATCATTGCTGTTGAACATGCCGAAAAAGAACGAATTTTAGAATATAATGTAGGAAATACAGTTTTAGGAAACGGTCAAGGAAAAAAGTACATTCGGTTTTTAACCGATACATTAAAACCTTTTATTGATGATAATTTTAGAACCAAACCCGAAAGAGAATTTACTGGAATTGGAGGAAGTTCAATGGGAGGATTGGTCAGTATTTTCTCGGGAATTATGTATCCAGAAGTGTTTGGAAAACTGATGATTTTTTCGCCATCACTTTGGGTTGTTCCCAAAATAAAATTGTCATTTCTTGATATGGAAGAACCGCAAGACACACGAATTTATCTTTATGCTGGTGGAGATGAAAGCGCAACAATGATTGATCACGTTAAAAATTTTAAAAAACGATTGCTCAAAAAAGATGCGTTGTTAGACAAAATGAAAATAAAATTGAGCATCAATATGGAAGGAAAACACAATGAAGTTTATTGGAGTGACGAATTTCCAAAAGCAATAGAATGGCTATTTTTTAGCACAAAAGAAAATTAAAAGATGAAAACAAAACAAATACAAAATCTTGATGGCTTCACTGGAACACTATTAATTCCGGTTTTTGAAACCAATTCTAAAAGTATAGTTCCGATAGAATTTCACGGAACATCGGTAGCTTCTAAAGTTTTTTACGGAAAAAAAGACACTCATTATTTAGTAGAAAAATACGATTGTACTCACGTTTTTATTGGTTTAGGAAAAGAATTAGATTATAAATCTCTCAAAACTATTTTCCGACGAATTGCTTCTAAACAGAAAGATGTTCTTGGTGAAAATGTGGTTTTGGTGGTTCCAAATGAATTCAATAGTACTCAAGTTGAGGCTGCAATTTCGGGATTGGTTTTAGGAACTTACAATCTGGGACATTTCAAGAAAAATGAAATTCATCCGTTTTTAAATCCAAATTTCGAATTACAGATTTTCACTAAGAAAGATTTTGATGATGCTATTACTAAAGGAATAAAAATCGCCAATGCGCAATTAGAAACCTTTAATTTAGTCGATTTACCATCCAATACCGTAACTCCAAAATATCTTGCAGATTGGGCAATTGAAGCAGGAAAAAAATACGGATTTTCAGTAGAAATATTCGGAAAAGAAAAAGCAACCGAAATAGGACTACATTCTTTTTTAGCTGTTGGACAAGGAAGTGAACGTGAACCACAATTTATAATAATGGATTATCAGCCAGAGAAATCCAAAAAACATATTGGTTTAGTTGGAAAAGGCATCACATTTGACACAGGCGGATTGAATATTAAAACGGCTGGAATGGTTCACATGAAATGCGATATGGCTGGCGGTGGCGCAGTTCTTGGAGCAATGCAATTAATCGCCGATTTAAAATTACCATATCGAGTTACAGCAATTGTTCCTGCATGTGAAAATTCGGTTGATGCAAAATCGTTTGTGCCCAGTGATGTAATTAACAGTTACAATGGAAGCACTATTGAAATAATTGATACCGATGCAGAAGGAAGATTGGTTTTAGCCGACGGATTATCGTATTTAATTAAAAACTTTAAACCCGAAACCGTAATTGATATTGCCACTTTAACAGGAAGTTCTGTGGCAACTTTGGGTTACGAATGTGGCGCATTATTTACAAACGATGATGATTTATCCAAAAAACTACAACAATCTGGCGATGAAATAGGTGAGCGTTTATGGCAATTACCATTGTGGGATTCATATAAAAGTGATATCGAAAGTGATATTGCCGATGTAAAAAATTATTCTGGAAAACCAGTTGCTGGAGCAATTTCGGCAGCAAAATTTTTGGAATACTTCACAAACGATCATAAATCTTGGGCGCATCTTGATGTTGCAGGAGTTGCATTTGGCGATGATGAATTTGCAAAAACAAAACATGCAACCGCATTTGGAGTACATTTAATAACTAAATTTATTGAAAATCTATAGCTTATGGAAAGTCAAATCAAAAACTACATCTGTATTTCAAATTATTTTAAAGGAAATGATTTCTTAATTAATTTGAAAAAATTAGGCAATCGCGTCTATTTAATTACTTCAGAAAAACTACGCGATAAACCTTGGGCATTCGAGTATATCGATGAAATTTTCTTCATGCCTGGACAAGATGTTGATTGGAATTTGAACGATTTATTGGCTGGAGTTTCCGATTTGATGCGTTATAAAAAAATCGATGCTATTGTTGCATTAGATGATTTTGATGTAGAAAAAGCTACTTTTTTACGCGAAAATCTCCGTATTGACGGAATGGGACAAACGACTGGACGCTATTTTAGAGATAAATTGGCCATGCGCATGCAAGCTAAAAGTAAGGAGATTTCTAATCCGCAATTTAGTTCGCTTTTTAATAATGACGATATTAATACTTTCGCCGATACTGTTGCTCCGCCATGGGTTTTAAAACCAAGATCGGAAGCTTCTGCATCTGGAATTATTAAAGTTTTTGATAAAGATTCATTATGGAAAAACATACATGAATTAGGTACAAATCGTACAAAATATTTGGTGGAGCAGTTTCGTCCTGGAGCTGTTTTTCATTGTGATAGTTTGGTTTTTGAAGGAAAAATTTTGTTTAGTTTAACCTCACAATATTTGGCAACTCCAATGGAAATTTCTCAAGGTGGAGGCATTTTTAGAAGTGCTAATATTGATTATGATTCTGCCGATGATATAGAGATAAAACGAGTTAATGAACAAGTGATTAAAGGTTTCGGATTAAAACACGGCGCTTCTCATGCTGAATTTATAAAATGTGATGAAGACGGAAAAATCTATTTTCTAGAGACAGCCTCACGAGTTGGCGGAGCACATTTAGCAGAAATGGTTCATGCAGCTTCCGATATTAATTTATGGGCAGAATGGGCAGCTATTGAAGATGCTTTGGCTAAAAATAAAAAATACAAATTACCAAAAGTTAAAAAAGAATTCGCTGGAATTGTATTGACTTTATCCAAATTTCAACATCCCGATTTATCAGAATTTAATGATGAGGAAGTATGTTTTAGAGTTCCATTAGATTATCATGCCGGATTAATTGTTAAAAGCAATAAACACGCAAGAATAAGAGAATTACTTGATGTTTATGCTGAACGATTGATTAAAGATTTCGCTACGTCGGCACAACAGGAAGCAGTTAAGAAGTTGCATTAGTAAAAATAAAATGGAATAGTTCCCAAATTGGTAATTAAATTAATATATTTGTAAAAGTTTTAGATTTGAGAGTTATTTCAAAAAAAATATTGAGAGATTTTTGGCAAAGTCATGCAGATTGTGAACAACAATTAAAATCGTGGTTTCGTGAAGCAATTAAGGCTGAATGGAAAAATCCTAATGATATAAAAGAAGAATATCCGAGTGCAAGTATTTTGAATAATAATAGAGTAGTTTTTAATATTAAAGGTAATAACTATAGATTAATTGTTAAGATAAGCTATGAGTACGAAATGGTTTGGATACGATTTGTTGGAACTCACAATGAATATGATAAAATAAATGCAAATACAATTTAAGATATGAATATAAATCTTATAAAAACCAAAAGTGATTACAAACAAGCAATGGAAAGACTTGAAGTAATTTTTGATGCAAAAAAAGGTACAATCGAAGGTGACGAATTAGAACTTTTAGGATTGTTAATTGATCAATATGAAAATGAACATTTTCCAATTGACTTACCTGATCCAATTGAAGCCATTAAGTTTAGAATGGAACAAATGGGTTATAATCAAAATGATTTAGCTAAAATAGTTGGTTTTAAAAGCCGTGCTAGTGAAATTCTAAATAGAAAAAGAAAACTTTCGTTAGAAATGATAAGACAGATACATCAAAGTTTAAATATTCCAACAGATGTTTTGATTCAGGATTATTAAAATTTTATTCCTTCTCAAACATTCCAACTGTTCCACCAACCCAATCTTTGTCTTTATTGAATTTTACGCCAATCATTTCGCCACGACTTAATCGCACTAAATTGGTAACTAGAGTAGGTGATGGCGCATCTTTTTTCCAAATAGCAAGCAGACGAACTTCTGCTTTTACTTTTCCGTCTGGCGATTGAATTACAGGTTTGTAGTTTACTTTCTTTTGTAGAATATACAAATCTTTTTCTTTTACTGCTTCAATATCTCCGGGTTTTACATGGAAAATTACGCCAGTTCCAGAAAATGAAAATAATGGTTTTAAAACATAATTTTCTAAATCGGTTGGAATTTCTTTTAAATCAGATACTAAAGTTGTTTCTATAAAGTATTTTCCTTTTAAATACGGCAAAATAAATTTACTAATTCTGAAAAACCAATTCGGGTGTCCAGCCCATTCTACATCTAAATCATCTGAGAAATCGAAATTTAGTTTTAAATCGGTTCGCAAATCCAATTCGTCAAAAATCACGCGATTGTAAATGCGTTTTATTAAAATTTCTTTTCCTTTAGAATTGGTATAAAATAACTGATTTCCTTTTTTGATAATATCTGTAACACAAACTGTTTCAACTCCTAAATCACGTTTACAATAATAAAAATCAATTTTAGTATTTTGTTTTTCAGGTTCGATTTCCAATAAAACTACATTTTCTACAGGATGATTATTGCAAATCGCTTCTTCCACAATTTGAAGGTATTCTTCTTTAGAAAGTCCGTTAAAAAACGGAGTTAAATCGTATAAAAAAGGATAATGCTTTTGAAATTTTGCTGCTAAATTATTCTGAAAATTATACAAAGAAGGAAATCCTTGTACTTCAATTAACTTCGGAATGATCTTTCCGTCTTCTTCACAAATTCCGAAATCAATCGCTAAAAATGTTGTGTGATTATCTTGGTTTGGAACTTTTCTATTTAGCTCTAATGCTTTATTAGTTAATTCATTAAAACCTTCCTTTTGAATAAAAGATATAACTTCTTGACTAGCTTCTAATAATTGATTTTTTAAATCATTCGGAATAAAAAAAGGTGTTTCTCCAATTCTAAAAGTTACTTTATAATCAAAATCAGACGTGATGTCATCAATGAAATTATCGTATTTTTCAGTAGTAAAATTATCGTTGAATTGTTGTCTGTATTTTGGATTCATTTTTATGAATTTGTATATTGTAAATTGTATTTATGTATATTGAATTTTGTACATTATACTTTTTTACAATATACATTTTACAAAAATCAATTAGAAAGCGCTTTCTTATGTTGCATTAAGTCATTAATTGCAATTCGCAAGAAATTCGGTATAATTGTTTCGTTTGTTTTAAAGATTTTATCTTCGTCTAATAAATCTTCGAGCATATTTCTGAATTTTGTTCGGCCTTTCATCGCAATGATTTTCTCGCGTTTTTCTTTGTTCTTCATGTTGGCAATAAAACTCAAAGCATCGGCTTCTGGGTGAAATTGAGTTCCTACAAAATAGTCAGAAAAACGAACTGCCATAATAGCGCGTTCATAATCGCCACGATGGTTTCTAATTTTTTCTAACGAAAGAATTTCGACATTTTTTTTCTTGAAAACACTCAATTTAGGTTGAACTACTTGATAATCACGACTGTCAATTGCAAAAAACGGATTTTGTAGTCCTTCAAAAATTGGATCATTTATTCCTTCTTCTGTTTTGTGCATTGACATTACACCAAAAGAAGTTGATTTTCGTTTAGTGATTTTCGCCAATCCAAAGTGATTGCAAGCCATTTGAAACGAATGACAAATGAATAAAACGTGTTTTTTAATTTTGTTTTCTTCGTTCCATTTAGACAAATCGTCAATGAAATTATAATATTTTGCGTCCCATTTTCCATCACCTTCTAAAGGATTTCCTGGTCCGCCAGTTGAAATATAAATGTCAAATTTCTCAATGTTAGGAAATTCACATTTTCCACGCACATCAAATACTTGAAAGGAAACTATTTGGTTGAATCGATTAATGATGTCAATAATACAACGCATACCTTGATTTGGCTCGCCATCGTACATATCTAAAATCGCAATTCGTATCTGGTTACTCATTTTTTACTTTTTAATGACGCAAAGATAAAGTATTTAAAAAATAGTTAAATCTACATTAACATTCAGTTATCAAACATTTCATTAACAAAAACGTTATAATCCTTTTGTAAATTCGCTTGTGATTAAATCTACAACTTTAGTTAAATCTTGAGTTTGTTCAAAAACCGCCAATTGTTTATCGGCTCCAGTTCCTTCTCTCAAAATGGTATGAACGTAATTTATTTGCTCACGGCTTCCTAATTCGTCAACTACATCATCCACAAAATCAAGAAGTTCTAAAATTAATCCTTTGGTTTCTACTTCTTTTTGCAAACCAAAATCAATCATATTGCCTTCAATTCCGTATCGTGCTGCGCGAAATTTATTTTCTTTAATTAACGCAATTCGATACATATTGAAACTAGTATTTGATGTATTCAATTTGTATAATTTAGCCACAACCGCCTGAATTACAGCAACAATACACATGGCTTCATCAACGGTCAAACTCATATCACAAATACGAAATTCAATAGTGTCATAAAACGGATGCAAACGTAAATCCCACCAAATTTTCTTTGGATTATCGATGCAATTTGTTTTCACCAACGTTTCTAAATAATTGTCATAAGAAGCAACAGAATCAAAATATTCGGGTAAACCTGTTCTTGGGAATTTATCAAACACTTTGGTTCTGAAGGATTTATAACCTGTATTTCGCCCTTCCCAAAAAGGAGAATTTGACGAAAGTGCAAAAATGTGTGGTAAGAAATAACACGCCTGATTCATCAATTGCAATCCTTGTTCGCGGTTTTCAATTCCAACGTGGCAATGCATTCCGAAAATCAAATTGGAACGTGCCGCATCTTGCAACTCATTTACAATGTGATGATAACGCGGATCATCAGTGATAGGTTGATCTTGCCAACGAGAAAACGGATGCGTTCCTGCTCCACCAACAACCAAACCTTGTTTATCGGCTAATTCTACAATTTTGCTTCTCAGAAAGCGAATTTCTTTGCTTGCATCGTCAACACTTTGGCAAATATTAGTACCAACTTCTACAACAGATTGGTGCATTTCGGCTTTTACTTGCTCGTTCAAAATGATTTTGGCGCCATCTACAATTTTAGATAAATGCGAACGTAAATCACGAGTTTGAGGATCTATAATTTGATATTCTTCTTCAACACCAAGCGTGAAAATGGGTAGTTTTTTCGACATATTTTTTTAAAGTATTCAGTGTTCAGTGCCCAGTGTTCAGTTTGTATAGAATTAAATAAAAACTAATGAATTTCGATTTGGCAATTATTTAACTGCAAACTGAAAACTGAATACTGTAAACTATTTAACAGCGTCTTTTATAAATGTTCCCCAAGTCAAATTCATTTTTCCTGGTTTTTGTTTTTTGGCAGCGGCGATTGCCATTTTTGCCGCATGTTCTACAACCCATTCAAAATTCTCAGCACCAACCGATGTCAATTCGGCATCTGGAGCAGGATTTCCAAAATCAATTGCATATGGAATTCCATCACGAACAGCAAATTCTACCGTATTAAAATCGTATCCTAAGCCTTTGCAAAGTCGTAAAGTATAGTCTTTTACCGTTTTTAATAATTCTTTAGAAACTGGTGGACCATCAATTACATACCTTAAATGATGTGGATTTCTAGGTTCATATTGCATAATGTGAACGTCTTTTCCGCCAAGGCAATACACTCTAAAATATTCGGTAAACACAATTTCTTCTTGCAACATCATCACTAATTGTCCGGTTTCTTGATGTTTTTCCCAAAATTCTTCTTTGTTTTCTAGTCTATAAACGTTTTTCCATCCGCCACCAGCGTAAGGTTTCATGTAGGCTGGAAATCCGATGTAATCGAAAATTCCATCCCAATCCATAGGATATTTCAAATTTCTGAATGATTTTCCAGTGGTGTCTGTTGGATGTTCGGCAGAAGGTAAAATCACGGTATTTGGTAACGGAACTCCAAGTGTATCGGCTAACGAATTGTTGAAAAATTTATCATCGGCACTCCACCAAAACGGATTGTTAATTACGTTAGTTCCAGTAAGTGCAGCATTTTTTAAATACGCACGGTAAAACGGAACATCTTGCGAAATTCTATCAATAATCACAGCATATTCGCCGTCTCTGTTTTGAACCACTTTATCAATAGAAACTGCTTCTGCAATAATTCCTTTTTCGTTTTTCGAGTTAACTCTATCTATAAATGCTTGCGGAAAAGTATCTTCCATTCCAAACAAAATTCCAATTTTTTTACTCATGATTATATATTTTTTTTTCGGTTTTCGTGAATCTTCGATTTCATTCTATATTTATTAAATTATACAATTTATTTTCTCTTTTAAAAAAACTTAATTCGCGATAAATAATGCGGAAACATTTCTTTCCAAACAGGCCAATCGTGTTCTCTATCTTGCCGAACATCAAGCCAATGCGGAATATCTCTTCGAGCCAAAACGCCACTCAATTTTAAGTTAGCATCATAGCAAATATCCCAGTTGGAAGTTCCCAAAACAATATCCATATTCCACATTTCGTGGTCGTTTATTCCCGGAATATAATCTTCTGGCGAATTGTAAAAAACGTCGTCATCCCAATGTCCATTCATAAAACTCTTGATAGAAAATGCGCCACCCATAGAAAACATATGACTCACATAGCCAGGATGTCTAAAAGCAAAATTTGCTGCGTGATATCCGCCAAAACTACATCCAGCAACGGCTACTTTTCCAGCGCCAGTATTATTTTTCACTCGTTCTACAATTTCGTGACAAATCATTTTATCATACCAAGAATGGTTTTGAATGCGATGCACAGGATGAATATTTTTATTGTAAAAACTATCTTTATCGATACTGTCGGGACAAAAAATCTGAATCAAACCTTGCTCAATATACCATCTTGCGCTTTCAATTAAACCTTGATCCTTATTTTCGTGATAACTTCCCATTGAAGTTGGGAAAAGAATAACAGGATAACCAGCATGACCAAAAACCAACATTTGGATTTCTCGGTTTAAATTGGGTGAGTACCATTTAAAATATTCCTCTCTCATAAATTTCTTTTATTTTAACAATTATAGTGAAAATAATAGTATGAAATACGTAAAAGTTTACGCTTACGAGATTAATTTTGATATTTCAATTAAATCAATTGAATATTGAAAACTCTGTAATAAAAGCACAATTTTAAGTTCCTAAACCACATTTTATACAATTATTTGCGGATAACACAATGCCTGTTAACTCTAATAATATCGACAAAACGCATTGTTTTTTAGCTTATTAGAAGCTATTTCCAGCTATTCATTACAAGTCCTCGTTATAAGTTGTGTTTTTCTAAGGTATAAAAAGTCCCGAAGCTTCGGGATCGTTGGTCGCTTTTTTACACCAAGAAAACTACAACTTTTAACTCCGGGCTTTTCATTACTATCTGGGCTAGGGCAACAGTATTAAAAATAAACAATAGTAATTCCATTAAAATTCAGTAACTTTAGTTGACTAATATATTAATTCCATGAAACTTCCAATAAAAATTACAAAGCCAGAAATTCTAAATATTTATAAACCAATTCCGCTAAATTCTCATAAAGGAATTCAAGGTCACGCTCTAATTATTGGCGGAAGTTATGGCAAAATGGGTTCGGTTTGTTTGTCAAGTAAAGCAGCCATAAAATCGGGTTGCGGATTGGTAACTGCATTTATTCCAAAATGTGGTTACGAAATTTTACAAATTAGCATTCCAGAAGTTATGGTTTTAACCGATATTAAAGAGAATTTCATAACCAATATTGATTATGATTTTGCGCCAAATGCAGTCGGAATTGGTGTCGGAATTGGTCAGGAAATCGAAACACAAAATGCCATTCATCAACTACTTTTTGATACTAAAACACCAATGGTTATTGATGCCGACGCTTTAAATATTTTATCATTAAATCCAACTTGGCTATCACTTTTACAACCCAAAACAATACTTACGCCACATCCAAAAGAACTGGAACGTTTACTAGGAAAATGGAATTCTGATGAAGAAAAATTTGTAAAAACAATTGAATTCTCAAAGAAGTTTAATGTAATTATAGTGATGAAAGGCGCACCAACTTATATTATTGATGGCGAAACAATTTACCAAAACACAACAGGAAATCCAGCATTAGCTACAGCAGGAAGTGGCGATGTGCTTACTGGAATCATCGCAAGTTTACTCGCTCAAAATTACGAACCAATAAATGCAGCAATTCTAGGTGTTTACCTTCACGGATTAACTGCCGATATTGCTATACCAAAAACAGGATATGAATCGTTTATAGCTTCTGATATCATTAATTATTTAGGAAAAGCATTTCTAACGTTAGAAAATTGAATTATTCAACAGAAGTTTTAGTATAATCGTCTCTAATTTTTTGTTGATCTAAAATAGATTTTAAAAAAGGAGCCACTTGTTTTTCAACTTCTGCTTCAGAAATATCTAAACTTTTCGGATTTTTGACCAATTGCAACCATGGTTTTGCTCCATCAAAATCATAACTCCCGAAAACTATAACTGGAGTTCCTTTTACTTTTACATTTTCTTCATCGGCAAGAACCCATTGATCAGCCCAATCGTAAAGAAATTTGGCATCTTTTTCTAACAATCGCAAACAAGAATGTGACGCAGGATAACCAGGTAATTCATATTCATGAAAACCAACACCCAATTTATTTTCAATATTGAAATTCCATTTTAAATCCCATTCGTCGTTAAAAGTACTAGTAGTTTCTTCTGCTTTCCAATTGGTAAAAAATAATCCAGTTGGTGTTTTATCTTTTTTTCTACCCATATTTGTTGGACCAGAATAGGCAAGAATTCCGTTTTCATAAGCAGCAAAAGTTTGAGTTGGATAAGAAAAAATTAAAACTTTAGAAACGTCTTTTAAATAATTAACTTCCAATGGAAACGGTAAATAATAAACAACATCACCACTAAAATCACTAGGAATTACAATGGAATCCAATTTTGCCAAATTCTTTTTATCGGTTCTATTTATTGCTGTTACGATTTCTATTTTAGAAACATCGACTGCGTTTTGCTCCAACCAGGTTTTTGCATTTTCCATGGTATAAGAAACCGATTTTGGTTGTTTTCTAACAATTTGCTTTTTTTGTTTTATAGGACTTCCGTTTTCCTTGCATGAAAATAAAGTTACAAATGAGATTATTGTTAAAAGAAGTATTTTAGATTTCATAAGATTAAGTTTTTTGTAAAATTCATCATTTTGAAATCAAAAACCTTTATACAATTCTCTAAAATAGTTGTTTAATTTACTTGTTTAGAAAACTTTTCAATTCTTCATAACTTTTAATTTTTACACTCAATTTTTCTTTATTCAAAACGCTTTCTATCTGTTTTGGAATCTCCAATTTCACATTTAAAACTGGTTCAACAATATCCAAAAACTTAATTGGATGCGCAGTTTCTAGGAAAAAACCAACGGCATTTGGATAATTCAGAAGCTCTTTTTTCAACCCTAAATAACCTACTGCACCATGAGGTTCGGCGATATATCCAGAATTTACATGAATGTTTTTCATTGCAAATTTAGTTTCCTCATCATTATAAGTATAGGATGAAAAATCTTTTTTAAATGCCTTCAAATCGTTGTTATACATTTCTTGAATGCGCACAAAATTACTCGGATTTCCAACATCCATAGCATTCGAAATGGTAGCAATTGATGGTTTTGCATTGTAAATTCCGTTTTCTAAAAATCTTGGAACCGTATCATTTGCATTGGTTGAAGCCACAAAATGGGCTAGTGGCAAGCCTAATTTTTTAGCTATAATTCCAGCACAAATATTTCCAAAATTTCCACTCGGACAAGAAACAATTAAGTCTTTGTTATACTTTTTCAACTCTTTATAAGCAAAGAAAAAGTAGAACATTTGCGGAAGCCAACGTGCAATATTTATAGAATTTGCCGAAGTCAGGTTTTTATATTTTAAATCATCGTCAAGAAAGGCTTTTTTAACCATGTCTTGGCAATCGTCAAAAACGCCATCAACTTCAAGAGCAGTAATATTTTGACCTAAAGTTGTTAGTTGGCGTTCTTGAATATCGCTCACTTTTCCCGATGGATACAAAATGATAACTTCAACACCTTTCACACCAAGAAATCCGCTTGCAACTGCGCCACCGGTATCGCCAGAAGTTGCTACCAAAACAGTATTTTTTTGATTTTTATCTCTGTTAAAATAGGCTAAACATCGTGACATAAATCGTGCGCCAACGTCTTTAAAAGCCATAGTTGGTCCGTGAAATAATTCTAAAGAAAAAATGGCTTCTTCTATTTTTACCAATGGAAAATCGAAGGATAATGTTTCATTTAAAATCTGCTTTAATTCGGGTTCAGGAATTTCAGTTCCTACGAATTGCTTTATGGCTTCAAAAGCTATTTCTTCGTTTGATAAATTTTCTATTTCATCAAAAAATGATTGCGGTAATCGGGTAATTGTTTCAGGAAAATACAAACCTTTATCTGGTGCAAGTCCTTGAATAACGGCTTCTTGAAAGGAAACTTTGTTGTCTTTATTGTTTAAACTGTAATATTTCATTTTGATGTTTTTTGGAACACAGATTAGAGAAATTTAAGAAATTATTAAAATTTATTATCTGTGTAAATTTCTCGAATCTGTGTTGCTAAATTTTAAATTTGTTTGACGCCTTCTGGATTTATTTTTGAAAGGTGCATATCAAATTCAATTCCAGTATTTTGATAACTTTCGCTCATGGCAAATGCTACTTTTTCGGCAATTTCTTGACCTTTACACAAGGCAAAAATCGATGGTCCAGCACCAGAAATTCCAGAACCTAAAGCACCGTTTTGCAAAGCCGTATTTTTAACTTCATCAAAGTTAGGAATTAAATGTTTTCGCGCAGGTTCAACGATAACATCATTTAGTGAGCGACCAATTAATTTGTAATCCTTTGTGTATAAACCAGCAATTAATCCGCCTAGATTTCCCCATTGCGTTATGGCGTCTTTCATTGGAATCATGGGTTGCAAAACCGCACGAGCATCTGATGTTTTAACTTCGATATGTGGATGCAAAACTACTGCGTAAAGTTCGCTCGGACTTTCAATTCGAATGACATCCAACGGATTGTAACCACGAACCAAAGTAAAACCGCCAAGTAGGCAAGGAGCAACATTGTCGGCATGTTCAGAACCGCTTGCTACAGCTTCACCTTTCATGGCAAAATCAACTAATTCATATTTCGTAAATGGTTTCTCGAGTAATTCGTTGATTCCAAAAACTGCTCCAGCAGCACTTGCAGAAGAACTTCCGATGCCACTTCCTGCTTTTATTTTTTTATGGATTTCTATTTCAAAACCGTGTTCAAAGGAGATGCGATTAATGGCTTCTTTACAAATGGCTAAAGCAGCAACTCCAGCAACATTTTTCTCGGTTTCTAACGGTAAATCGGCGCCAGTGATTTTGGTTATTTTGATTCCTTTTTCTGCTGATTTTCTTATAATCATTTCATCACCAATTCCTTCTAGACATAGACCTAAAACGTCAAATCCGCAATTGAGATTAGCGATTGTTGCTGGACAGAATATTTTTATTTCGTTCATATTATTTTTGTTCGTTGAGACGCGATTAATAGCGTCTTTACACATTTCCAATTCTAATTACGTCGGCAAAAATTCCAGATGCTGTAACCGCTGCACCAGCACCAGCACCTTTTATAATTAACGGTTGATCGATGTATCTGTCGGTGTAAAATTCTACAATATTGTCTTTTCCTTCCAGATTGTAAAACGGACTTTCCTTTGGAATAAATTGTAAGCCAACACTAGCTTTTCCATTATCAAACGAAGCTACAAATTTGATTCTACAATCTTTAACTTTTGCTTCGGCTAGTAAATTTTCAAAATGGCTTGAATGTTTGATTAATGACTTGAAAAAATCTTCATTATTAGTTGTTTCCATGCATTCTTGTGGTAAAAAACAATTGTTTTCAATGGCTTCCATTTCCATTTCGTAACCGCTTTCGCGAATTAGAATTAGAATTTTTCTAGCTACATCAACGCCACTTAAATCAATTTTCGGATCAGGCTCGGTAAATCCTTGTACGCCAGCTTCTTTTACAACGTCGTGAAAGTTATAAGAATCACTAAAATTATTAAAAATAAAGTTCAAACTTCCCGATAAAACGGCATTAATTCTGTTCACTTTATCTCCAGAAGCAATTAAATGTTTTAATGTGTCAATAATTGGTAAACCGGCACCAACATTGGTTTCAAATAAAAATGGTGCATTGTATTTTCGAGATAGATTTTTTAGATTTTTATAGTTGTCATATTTTGATGAACAAGCGATTTTATTACAAGTAACGACAGCAATATTCTGTTTTAAAAACTGATCATAAATGGATGCAATGGCTCCATTTGCAGTAATGTCTACAAAAATGCTATTGCGTAAATTTAGTTCTTTTGCTTTAGAAATAAACTCTGAAACATTGGCATTTTCACCATTATCTAATTGTGATTTCCAATCTTTCAGCGACAATCCATCTTCATCAAAAACCATTTTTCGAGAGTTTGACATTGCAATTACTCGAACATTAATTTTTAGATTTTCTTTTAGGAATTTCTTTTGTTGGTTAATTTGGTCAACAAATTTTTCTCCGACATTTCCAACGCCCATGACAAACAAATTTAGCTGTTTTGTATTGTCTTCAAAGAAGCGTTCGTGTAAAGTATTCAATGCTTTCTTGACATCTTTTTCATTAATTACAACTGATATATTTCTTTCAGATGCACCTTGAGCAATGGCACGAATATTCACATTATTTTTCCCTAAAGTACTGAACATTTTGCCACTTAAACCTTGGTGATTTTTCATATTTTCACCAACCAAAGCCACAATACATAGGTCTTTTTCTACAATGCAATTGTCTATTTTATTTTGAGCAATTTCTAATTCGAAAGTTTTATTTATTGCTTTTCGAGCTCTTTCTGCATCTTGATTTTGAATTCCGATGCAAATGGAATGTTCCGATGAAGCTTGAGTTATAAAAATCACATTGATATTTTCTTGAGAAAGTACTTCGAATAATCGTTTTGATGATCCAGCAACACCAATCATTCCTGAGCCTTCAACGGTTAATAGTGCAATGTTGTCAATGTGAGAAATTCCTTTTATCGGATTTGCATTTGCATCAGGATTGTTGGAAATTAATGTTCCGTAAGCTTCAGAATCGAATGTGTTTTTTATCCAAATTGGAATAGCAGCTTTCAAAACCGGTTGAATTGTTGGCGGATACAAAACTTTGGCACCAAAATGCGATAATTCCATTGCTTCCTGATACGAAATAGATTCTATTGGTTGCGCTTGTTTTACAATTTTCGGATTAGCAGTAAACATTCCGTTGACGTCGGTCCAAATTTCTAATGAATCGGCATTTACGCCATTGGCAATAATTGCTGCTGTATAATCGGAACCACCACGACCAAGAGTTGTAGTATTTCCGTCTTTAGAAGAAGCTATAAAACCTGGTAAAATTACAACCTGCGATTTATTTGAATTAAAATAATCATCAATAAGTGAATTAGTTACATCAAAATTAACGACTGCTTTTCCGAAATTAGAATTGGTTTTAATCAACTTGCGACTGTCTTTAAAATTGCTATTCGGAATAGTTTGTTGCAGCGCTGTTGCGATAATTTGAGACGATAATAATTCGCCAAAACTTGCAATAGCATCAGAAGTTCTTGGAGATAATTCTCCCAATAAAAAACATCCGTCAAGAAGTGTTTGTAGTTGATTAATTTGACTGTTTATCTTAATTAAAAGCTGATTTTGATTTATGCTATCAATTAAAACTGAAATAGTTTCGAAGTGTTTTTGTTTAATTTCTTCAATATTATTTTTATAGTTTTCATCTTTTGAAGCAGCTTTTTTCGAGGCATTCAAAAGCATATCTGTAACGCCACTTAAGGCAGAAACAACTACAGCTAATTTTTCTTTTTTTGATTTTTCAGTAACAATATTTATTGCTAATTGAATATTTTCGGCATTGGCAACAGAGGTTCCGCCAAATTTTAATACTATCATGATATTTTGTTGTAAGATGAATTTATGAGAATGATTTCAAAAAAATTTGCACTCTCATTTTGAAAGTCCATAGAAATTGGATTATATGTGAAAATTATACCCCAAATGGGGTTGTAGTTGTTGTAGATGTAGTGCCAATAAAACTCACAACCAAAGAATTGGTTGTAGATACGAAGCTGTATGTGTGGCAATTGTTCAACATATATTTCAAAAGTAACATTTTTTAGTTAACAAAAAAACGAGTTGGTGATTTTTGTGAATCCTTCATTTTTAAGTAGTTTATTTATTTTTTAAAATGATATTCTATTTATATGAAGTGTTTTTTTAACAAATATTCAATAAAATAATGCCTTCAAATCTTGTTTTTTAACAATCGTTTACGGAATTTTGAGGTCTAATTTAATTCCAAAATGGACAATTCGCATTATATAAGTTCAGAAGTACTGCATTTAGAGACTTTACAAGAAATAATTTCACAACACAAAAAGATTTCTTTATCGGAAGAAGCCAAAATAAATATTCAAAAATGTAGAGAATATTTAGATACCAAAATGGCTGGAAACGAGAAAGCGATTTATGGAATTAACACAGGTTTTGGCTCTTTATATAATGTAAAAATTTCCAATGAAAATCTATCGCAATTACAATCTAATTTAGTAAAATCGCATGCTTGTGGTACTGGAGATGAAGTTCCGAGTGCGATTGTGAAAATTATGTTGTTGTTAAAAATTCAATCGTTGAGCTATGGACATTCTGGAGTTCAATTGCAGACAGTAGAACGATTGGTAGATTTTTATAACAATGATGTTTTACCAATAATTTATACACAAGGTTCGCTTGGCGCAAGTGGTGATTTGGCTCCGTTGGCACATTTATCGTTACCATTATTAGGTGAAGGAGAAGTAAATTTTGAAGGTAAAAAAGTACATTCATCCAAAGTTTTGAAGCAATTTAATTGGCAACCAATTGTTTTGCAATCTAAAGAAGGATTGGCATTATTGAATGGAACACAATTTATGAGCGCTTACGGAAGTTATATTTTGCTAAAAGCAATGAAATATTCTTATTTGGCAGATGTTATTTCGACAATTTCATTAGAAGGATTTGATGGTAGAATTGAACCTTTTAACGAATTGATACATTACATTCGTCCGCACAAAGGTCAAATTGTGACGGCGAAGAGAATTACTCATTTGCTTGAAGATAGCGAAATTATTGCACAAGAAAAGCAACATGTTCAAGATCCATATTCGTTTAGATGTATTCCTCAAGTGCATGGAGCATCGAAAGATACGATTGATTATGTAAAAAAAGTTTTTAAGACAGAAATTAATTCGGTTACTGATAATCCAAATATTTTTGTAGGTGAAGATGTGATTATTTCTGGAGGAAATTTTCATGGTCAACCTTTGGCAATGGCTTTAGATTTTCTTGCAATTGCATTATCAGAATTAGGAAGTATTTCTGAAAGAAGAACCTATCAATTGATTTCTGGATTGCGTGGTTTGCCTGCGTTTTTGGTGGACAATCCTGGTTTGAATTCGGGTTTTATGATTCCGCAATACACTGCTGCAAGCATTGCTAGTCAGAACAAGCAATTGGCAACTCCAGCAAGTATTGACAGTATTGTTTCTAGTAACGGACAAGAAGATCACGTTTCGATGGGTGCCAATGCGGCTACAAAATGTTTGAAAGTCATGGAAAACTTAGAGCGAATTTTGGCCATTGAATTGATGAATGCTTCGCAAGCTATTGAATTTAGAAGACCTTTAAAATCTAGCGATTTTATTGAAATGTTTGTAAAATCATACCGAGAAGAGGTTCCTTTTGTGAAAGAAGATCGAATTTTACATTATGATATTGAAAATTCTGTAGCGTTTTTAAATAGTTTTTTGATTGATTTGGAGGAGTAAAATTTAATTAATTTTTAACTCTATTTTTCTTAACCATTTTTAAATAGATTTTATTTTCTTTAATTTTAAACTCAGTTTTTTCATAGTTTTTTAATTGATAATTTGGGTTCTTAATTAAAAAATCTATTATTTCATCTGAGATAGAATTGAAGTTTAAACAAAATTCTTTAAAAAAATCTTTTTTAATAATTGGGATAAAGAAATCATTATCAATACCATTTATTTGATTTTTGAAGTTAATTATGCATGAATCTATTTCATTAATAACCATTTCATTATTTTCGTCTAATTTTAATTCAACCATTGGTGAATCTATCAATAAAATGGGAATTCCTAAAGAAAATTGATTTTCTTGAATGTGCATTTGAATATATTCTTCTTTGCATTGTAAATCAAAATCATGAAGTGATTTAATCAAGGTATTTGCTGCTTTATGAATTAATTCATCACCATCAGTAAATGCTTAAATCATTTTAAAACCTAATGCATTTCTACCTGGCATTTCAATATCTTTAGGCGAACCAAATAATGCTCTTGAATGTGGATTATCAATTGTGACATAATTTGCTAAAGTAATTCGAGTTTTTTTTGTGTTTTTATTACTCAATAAAATTAAAGGCTTTTCAGTTTTTTTTACATTCTATTAATAAATTAATGGATAAGTAAACATTTTCTTTTTTTTTATTTAAAACGGAAAATAAATCTAGTTCTCTAAAGATTTCACTTTCAATATCTTTGTACATATATGAATTGATAATTTCAAAACCTAATTCATTTAAAACTGATTCACCAAATAATTCTAGTGGATAACCTGTTTTTTTTATCCATGTTAATATTTTATCGTTCATAATTTCAATAAAGTGAAGTTTGTAAATTTTCTTTCAAGCCAACTTTTTTTTAATTTAATAGTGTAATAAATTTTATAAGATTAAAAATTAGATTAATCAATTTTTAAATTTTTTATTTCAAACTTTTTAAAGTCAAGTGTTATTATGCCATTTTGAGATTTATTGTTTTCAGATTTAAAAATTAATTTTTCCACATATTTTTTTGCTTGTGATAGGAGAGACTCATCATTAATTGTAGTTTCAGGTGCTAAACTTCTAATAAATACTTTTCCTTTATCCATACCAATAATACTTACATTAAAAATTATTTGACCTACTTCTGTAAAATTAAATGAATCAAATGTTTGGGTGTTTCCATTTAACTCATAATCTTTAATAGTGTAGCTCACCTCACAAGATATAGCCTCTTTCGGCTTAACTTTAGATAAGATTTCCCCAGTATTTTTGTTATAAACCCAGATTTCATACAAATCAAAATCTATATAATTTATATTATATTCAAATTCATAAGGCTTTGTTATTGTTGGTTTTCCTGAATAATAATATCCATTAGAAACAAGTGATTCATTAATTTTTCCAATATAAATGAATCCCAATAGACCATTATATCCATATAAGTCTTCTTCTTTAATTTTTTTTGCAATATTTGGTTTAACTTTAAACTTTAAGTTTATTAAATTATCTTTATTAATAAAGCTTTTCCAATTTTCAATTTGTAGATTATAATACAACTCTTGTCTTGAATTTATTTCTTTGCTTACTCCAAAAGCATTTTTACCATTATATTTTTGATTTTTTAGAGTTGATTTACTAATTTCAATAGATTTTTTTTTACCATCAAATTCTATTTTATTTTCTTCATTTATATAATCTTTTAATTCAATTGCTAATTCTACTTCTTGATTGTCTGCATCATATTTAAATTTTAAACAATTTAGGTTTTGATACTGCGATTTAATTGCAAAAAGATCATCTTCATTTAATGTTCCCAATACTTTCCTTTCTGTTTCTATTGACAATCTTTTTTCAAATTGTTCAGTAGTTTCAAATTCATTTTTTTGAAGATTTGTTTTTTTTGCCTTTAGATTTTTATATATCTCAATAGTATTGTGACCTCTAAAATCAATAGGAATTTTATTTAAATTCAAATCAAATGAGGTTTTTAAAAAATTTTGTGAAATATTAGATTTGTTTGTTACTTTTTTTTGACAATTTGCATTTAAAATTGATAATATTAATATTATAAAGTAATAAGAAAATTTAATTATAAAATGTTTCATTTTTTTTTTTTACTTTTTTGAAAAGTTCTGCTTTTAGATTTAGAACAAAGAAATACAATATAAATTAATAAAATTTACGGTTTTCCGTAAAAGCAAAATTTATTTTAAAAATAAACTCAATATTCCCAAAATTGCAGGAATGCTTTGAACATAAAATATTCGTTTAGAAACTGTAAAAGCGCCATAAAGTCCAGCGACAAAAACACAAATTAAAAAGAATAAAGCCACATTACAACTCCAAATCCCATTAGAAATAAATAACGACCAGAGTAAACCAAAAGCTAGAAATCCGTTATATAAACCTTGGTTGGCAGCCATTACTTTGGTTTTTTCAAACATATCTTCTGGAATGGTTTTAAATACTTTTCGGGCGCGAGTTGTCCAAACAAACATTTCTAACCATAGAATATATAAATGAATAAAAGCAACAAAGCCAACGAGAATTTGAGATACTAAATTCATAATTTATTAGTTTAGTTTTTGTTTTTTTCTTCTTCAAAAAGGAGTTCAATTCTCTTGTCTGGAATTAACCACATTATAGCAACTATGATGTAAATAATTCCTGATGCAATAGTGTAATATTTGATTAAAACCACAGCAATTAAATATAAAACTACAGATAGTTTTCCTTTAAAATCGTTTCCTACAGCTTTTGATAAAAAAGAATCTTTTCCGTGATGCTGAATAATTACTCGTTGTAAAATATTAAAAGCAATTCCATTCATCATTAAAATTATACCATAAAGCATCATTGGAAATGAAGAAAAATGATGTTCACCAATCCAAGCCGTTGTGAATGGAATTAAAGATAGCCAAAACAATAAATGTAGGTTTGCCCAAAGGATTTTTCCGTTAACTGTTTTTACAGCATGCATCATGTGGTGGTGATTGTTCCAATAAATTCCGACATAAATAAAACTTAATATGTAGCTCAAAAACTTATGAAACAACGGAATTACAGATTCAAAAGAGGTGTCTTTTGGAACTTTAAATTCCAAAACCATTATGGTGATTATTATCGCTAAAACTCCGTCACTAAAGGCTTCAAGTCTGGTTTTATTCATAATTTTAATTGTTTAAACTTCCTAAAGTTTTATGAATCTTTCTCTTGTGATGTGTTTGAATCAAATTTTTTTCTCCCGAAATAACGCTTATGTTTCCATCAATCTCCATCATTGCTAGTTTTACATCTTTACAACTTTCAACGCCATGTTCTCTAATAACTTCGTCCAATTCATCTGAAGTAATCTCTAATTTTGCTAAAGCTTTAAAATCTATTTTTCCGTCATGGATTAAAATTTCTGGTTTGTCCTGAATAAAATCATTAAACGATTTAGAATTGTACATAATTTTCTTCAAAATAAAATTGATTGAAAACAACACCAAAGCTGCAACCAATCCACCAAAAAGCGAAGAATTACTTCCAACCATGGCGTTTTGTACCGAATTGCTAATCAGTAAAATAAGGATAACATCAGCAGTATTTAATTGTGATAATTCTTTCTTGCCAAAAATACGCAATGCAATTACCATAAAAAAATAAACTGCCGCACTTCTAAGGATTATGTCTAAATATGGATTCATAAGCTAATTACTTATCACTTTTTACTAATTATTTCTTCTTAATATTAGTTTCAATTGCTTTGATCATTTCACCTGCAATATCTTTGTTGGTTGCGCCTTCAATTCCTTCTAAACCAGGTGACGAATTTACTTCTAATAAAAGCGGTCCTTTTGCTGAACGAATTATATCAACTCCGGCAACTCTTAAATCCATTGCTTTTGCAGCTTTTATGGCTATTCGTTTTTCGTCGGCTGTTGGTTTTACTATCGACGCTGTTCCGCCCATGTGAATGTTGGCCCTGAATTCTCCTGGCGCAGCTTCACGTTGGATTGATGCAACAACTTTTCCGTCAACTACAAATAAACGTAAATCTTTTCCGTTGGCTTCTTTGATGAATTCTTGAACTAATATGTTGGCATTTAAGCTTTTGAAAGCATTGATTACCGATTCGGCAGCTTTTTTAGTTTCTGCCAAAACGACACCTTTTCCTTGAGTTCCTTCTAATAATTTTACGATTAAAGGTGAACCACCAACCATTTTTATCAAATCGTCGGTATCTAAAGGTGAATTTGCAAATCCTGTTGTGGGAATATCAACTCCATTTCGAAGTAATAATTGCAACGAAAATAATTTATCTCGAGATTGTGTTATGGCTGCAGCCGAATTTAAGCAATACACTTTCATTGCTTCAAATTGACGCGTTAATGCACAACCATAAAATGTAATACTTGGACGTATTCTCGGAATTACAGCATCAAAATTATCTAATACTTTTCCTCCACGGTAATGAATTTCGGGTTTATCGGCATCCAATTTCATGTAACATTCTTTGATGTTTAGAAAATGCATTTCGTGACCGCGCATTTCGCCTGCTTCCATAATACGTTTGTTACTGTACAATTCGGGATTACTGGCTAATAAACCAATGCGCAAACCCGATTTTACAGCAATTGAATTAACGTATAAATCTTTTAAATTTTCGGTTGTAGTTTGTCCGAGTAAATATTTTTGTTCTGGATCAACAAGAATTCTTCCGCTCATAGCTTCACGACCAAGAAGCATTCTAAAACCCATTGAATCTCGATTGGTTAAAGTCATTTCGATAGCCCAAATGTCGCTTCCAATGTTTATACTTGATTGTATTACATAGCGTTGCTCCCGAAAACCGCTAGAACTTTTTACAACACGTTTGTCTATAAGTAACGCTTCGCAATGAATTACGGTTTTTAAATTGTTCTGAATAGGGTTGATGTCAAATTTGACCCAATTGATTCCATCTTTTACAAAAGGAGCAATATTTATGGCATGTAGTGCTGATGTTTTTGCTCCAGAATCTACTCGAGCTTTTATGGCTGGAATTCCAAGTTCGGGAAACGAACACCATTCTTCTGAACCTAAAATTATTTTTTCTTGTGGCATTTTTTTGATGAATTAAATACAATTCGAAAGTACTACTTTTTTTAAAATCAAAAACCACTAACAAAACAATTTTATCAGCAATTGATAGTATGTTTTGTTAGTGGTTTTATTTTGATGAATTAATGATTATTAGTAATGTCCTTTCAAAGATAGAATTTCCAAAATATCAATTATGTTTTCATTAATAACCTGATAAATTATTCTATGTTCACTGTTAATTCTTCTTGACCATTTTCCAGAAAGTTCATATTTTAAAGCTTCTGGTTTACCAATTCCTGAAAAAGGATGTTTACTAATATCTTCAATTAAAAGAACAATTCTTTTTTGAATTATTTTATTTCCAGATTTTTTCCAAAATTCTAAGTCTTTTAAAGCATCAGGAGTGTATCTTATTTCCATATATCTTCTAATGGAATAATTACGCCTTTACCATCTTTCAAATCTTGTTCTCCTTTTAAAACTTTGGTAACAAATTCTTTATTGTACGGACTTTTTTTTTCTTCTTCAATTTCAAGATGTAGCGATTTAGCCAATTCTTTTAATAAAGGAAGATGCTTTTTTTGCACTTTTTTAAATGTTATTTCCATAATCTTAATTATTATTAGATTAACTCGTTGGCTCTTCGGCCTTTTGAACTTTTACAGTCAATTCTTCTGAACCCTCTTCGATATCCATAAATATTTCGTCTCCAGATGCAATTTTAGAAGTAATGATTTCTTCTGCTAATGAATCTTCAACATACTTCTGAATGGCTCTTTTTAATGGTCTTGCGCCAAATTGTCTGTCAAAACCTTTCTCGGCAATAAATGCTTTTGCTTTATCAGATAAATTTAATTTGTATCCTAAATCGGCAACACGAGCGTATAATTTTTTCAACTCGATTTCGATAATTTTATCAATATCGTGTTTTTCTAAAGCGTTGAAAACAATTACGTCGTCAATTCTGTTTAAGAATTCTGGTGCAAAAGTTTTCTTTAAAGCATTTTCAATTATACTTTTCGAATTATCATCGGCTTGAGCCACTTTTGCAGCAGTTCCAAATCCGACACCTTGACCGAAATCTTTTAATTGACGTGCGCCAACATTAGAAGTCATAATGATAATCGTATTTTTAAAATCGATTTTTCTTCCTAAACTGTCTGTCAAATAACCATCGTCAAGTACTTGTAACATCATGTTGAAAACGTCTGGATGCGCTTTTTCAATTTCATCAAGAAGTACAACACAATATGGTTTTCTTCTAACTTTTTCTGTTAATTGTCCGCCTTCTTCATATCCAACATATCCTGGAGGTGCACCAATTAATCGTGAAATTGCAAATTTCTCCATGTATTCACTCATGTCAATACGAATTAAAGCTTCTTCAGAATCGAATAATTCTTTTGCTAAAACTTTTGCTAATTGCGTTTTACCAACACCAGTTTGTCCTAGGAAAATAAACGAACCAATTGGTCGATTTGGATCTTTCAAACCAGCACGATTTCTTTGGATGGAACGTGATATTTTTAATACAGCTTCATTTTGTCCAATTACTTTACCTTGAAGTAGTTCAGGTAAGTTAGCTAATTTATTGCTTTCAGTCTGAGCGATTCTATTTACAGGAATTCCGGTCATCATAGAAACTACATCGGCAACGTTGTCTTCGGTTACTTGAATGCGGTTATTTTTAGAATCTTCATCCCATTGTTCTTGAGCTATGGCAAGGTCTTTTTCTATTTTCTTTTCATCATCACGAAGTTTGGCTGCTTCTTCATATTTCTGTCTTTTTACAACAGAATTTTTAAGTTCACGCACTTCCTCAAGTTGACGTTCTAGTTCTAAAATTTGTTTAGGAACATCAATATTTGTTATATGTACTCTAGATCCAGCTTCATCTAATGCATCGATAGCTTTGTCTGGTAAAAAACGTTCTGACATGTATCTGTCAGTCAGTTTGACACAAGCTTCAATCGCTTCTTGCGAATAGGTTACGCTATGGTGATCTTCATATTTATTTTTGATGTTGTTCAAAATCGTTATTGTTTCTTCAACCGAAGTTGGCTCTACAATTACTTTTTGGAAACGTCTTTCTAGTGCGCCATCTTTCTCAATATATTGTCTGTATTCGTCAAGAGTTGTTGCTCCAATACATTGAATTTCGCCTCTTGCCAAAGCAGGTTTGAACATATTTGATGCATCAAGCGAACCAGTTGCACCACCAGCACCTACAATAGTATGAATTTCATCAATGAAAAGAATAATGTCGTCGTTCTTTTCAAGTTCGTTCATTACGGCTTTCATTCGTTCTTCAAATTGTCCACGGTATTTAGTTCCAGCAACCAAACTTGCTAAATCAAGAGTTACAACTCGTTTCCCAAATAAAATTCGAGATACTTTCTTTTGGATAATTCGCAACGCCAGACCTTCGGCAATTGCAGATTTACCAACTCCAGGCTCACCTATAAGTAAAGGGTTATTTTTCTTTCTACGGCTCAAAATTTGAGAAACGCGTTCAATTTCTTTTTCACGACCAACCACAGGATCTAATTTTCCTTCTTCGGCCATTTCTGTTAAATCACGACCAAAGTTGTCTAAAACAGGAGTTTTAGATTTTTTGTTAGATTTATTTGTAGGCGTATTAAAGTTGTCTCCTTTAAGGCTGTCATCTTGTCCTGAATCTTCGTTGAAAGATTCGTTTTTAGGTAAATTTTCTAAAAAATCTTCTTCTTTTGGTGTCATATCTAAATAGTGTTCTTTGGCTATTTCATAATCTATTTTTAGTTTATTCAATAGTTTTGTTGTAGGATCGTTTTCATTTCTTAGTATGCACAACAATAAATGTGCCGTACTAATTGAAGTGCTTTGAAAAACTTTTGCTTCAAGAAAAGTAGTCTTCAAAGCCCTTTCAGCTTGTCTTGTTAAATGCAGATTTTTCTTTTCTAAACTTAGTTCTGCATTAGGATTTGGCGGACTCAAAATCTCAACTTTCTTTCTTAAATGGTCTAAATCAACAGATAGACTGTTTAAAATTGAGATTGCTTTTCCGTTACCATCGCGTAATATTCCTAGCATAAGATGTTCAGTTCCAATAAAGTCGTGACCCAATCGTAACGCTTCTTCTTTACTGTAGGTTATAACATCTTTTACTCTTGGAGAAAAATTATCATCCATATCGTAGTGTGATTATTTATGTAAATTTAGTGAATTACTTGATTTATTGCAAATATCATTCCTTGTAAATCACTTGTCAGTAAATTGACAAAAAAAATATTATATAATGCAGCTTCTTTTGGGTAATTTATTAACCATTTGGTAACGCTATTTTGTTAATAAATCATTGAAATAAGTGATTAAAAATGCTTTTAAAAATAACAAAATAATGTATCTTGCGCGTTAGAATTAAAAATTAATTTATTTAAAATTTTATAAATATGTCTGACGGAGAAAAGTTAATTCCTATTAACATTGAAGACGAGATGAAATCAGCTTACATCGATTATTCGATGTCGGTTATTGTATCAAGAGCATTGCCTGACGTGCGTGATGGTTTAAAACCTGTGCACAGAAGAGTATTGTATGGAATGTATGATTTAGGAGTTTTTTCTAATAAAGCCCATAAAAAATCCGCAAGAATTGTTGGAGAAGTTTTAGGTAAGTATCATCCACACGGAGATACTTCGGTATATGATGCTATGGTTCGTATGGCTCAAGAATGGAGCATGCGTTACCTTCTAGTTGATGGTCAAGGTAACTTTGGTTCTGTAGATGGCGATAGTCCTGCTGCGATGCGTTATACCGAGGCTAGAATGAAAAAGATTTCGGAAGAAATTATGGCAGATATCGAAAAAGAAACTGTAGATTTTCAGTTGAACTTTGACGATACATTATATGAGCCAAAAGTAATGCCAACAAAAGTTCCTACATTATTAATTAATGGAGCAACAGGTATTGCCGTTGGTATGGCTACAAATATGCCACCACACAATTTAACTGAAGTTATTAACGGAACATTGGCTTATCTTGACAATAATGATATTGAAATAGATGAGTTGATGAACTATATTAAAGCTCCAGATTTTCCTACTGGTGGGATAATATATGGTTACGAAGGTGTTCGTGAAGCATTTAAAACTGGTCGTGGAAGAATCGTAATGCGAGCCAAAGTTGGATTTGAAGAAGCTAACGGAAAAGATGTAATTATAGTTTCTGAAATTCCGTATCAGGTTAATAAGGCAGAAATGATTAAGAAAACTGCCGATTTAATAAATGAAAAACGCATTGAAGGAATTTCAAATATCCGCGATGAATCAGATAGAAACGGAATGCGAATTGTTTACGAATTAAAGCGTGATGCCGTTCCAAATGTGGTTTTAAATACGTTGTACAAATTCACGCAATTACAATCATCTTTTAGTGTAAACAATATTGCTTTGGTAAAAGGTCGTCCTCAAATGCTGAATTTGAAGGATATGATTCATTATTTTATCGAGCATAGACACGATGTAGTTGTTAGAAGAACGCAATTCGAATTAAGAAAAGCAGAAGAAAGAGCACATATATTAGAAGGATTAATTATTGCATCAGACAATATAGATGAAGTAATTAGATTAATTCGTGGATCTAAAGATGGAGAAGAAGCTAGAGGAAAGTTAATTGAACGATTTAAACTTTCAGAAATTCAAGCTCGTGCTATTGTAGAAATGCGTT
>NZ_JAYWFT010000108.1:0-82200 GCF_043778725.1 Flavobacterium sp.
AGAATTTTCACCAACAAGATCATTTAGAGGTCACGCTGGAGCAAAAAACAAAGGTAAAAAATAAGAAGCAATGGGAGTTCGTAAAAGAGAAACAGCAGATGCAAGAAAAGAGGCTAATAAGTCTATAGCTTTTGCAAAATTGAATAACTGCCCTACTTCACCTAGAAAAATGCGCTTAGTAGCAGACTTGGTAAGAGGTCAGAAAGTGGAAAGAGCTTTAAATATATTAAGATTTAGCTCAAAAGAAGCTTCAAGAAAATTAGAAAAATTAGTATTATCTGCAATCAATAATTGGGAGCAGAAAAATACTGAAGGAAATGTTTCAGAAGCAGGCTTGTTTATAAAAGAAATCCGTGTTGATGGTGGAATGATGTTAAAAAGACTTCGTCCGGCTCCACAAGGAAGAGCACATAGAATAAGAAAACGTTCAAACCACGTAACAATCGTGTTAGGAGCTAATGATAACACACAAAGCAATTAATTAAGATGGGACAAAAGACAAATCCAATAGGAAACAGACTTGGTATCATCAGAGGATGGGATTCAAACTGGTACGGTGGAAATGATTACGGTGATAAAATCGCTGAAGATTATAAAATCAGAAAGTATATTCATGCTCGTTTATCAAAAGCTAGTGTATCAAAAGTAATCATCGAGAGAACTTTAAAACTTGTAACCGTTACTATCACTACTGCAAGACCTGGTATTATTATCGGAAAAGGTGGCCAAGAGGTAGACAAGTTAAAAGAAGAACTTAAGAAAATTACAGACAAAGAGGTTCAGATCAACATCTTTGAAATTAAAAGACCTGAGTTAGACGCTTATTTAGTTGCAACAAGCATCGCTCGTCAAATCGAAAGCCGTATTTCATATAGAAGAGCTATTAAAATGGCTATTGCAGCGGCAATGCGTATGAATGCAGAAGGTATTAAGGTTTTGATTTCTGGTCGTTTGAATGGTGCTGAAATGGCACGTTCAGAAGGTTTTAAAGAAGGAAGAATTCCTTTGTCAACTTTCAGAGCTGATATTGATTACGCACTTGGTGAAGCTCATACTACTTATGGTAGAATGGGAATAAAAGTATGGATCATGAAAGGTGAGGTTTACGGAAAACGTGATTTATCTCCACTTGTTGGAATGGATAAAAAACAAGCTTCTGGTGGAAAAGGTGGAGACTCTCCAAGAGGAGATAGAAAACCTTACAACAAAGGTGGTAAACCAGATGCACGTAAAAGAAAGTAATTTTTTAAATTAAAGAAAAATGTTACAGCCTAAAAGAACAAAATACCGTAAGGTACAAAAAGGTAGAATGAAAGGTGTCTCTCAGAGAGGACATATGCTTTCAAGTGGAATGTTTGGAATTAAATCTGTACATGAAAATGGTATGTTTTTAACTTCACGTCAAATTGAGGCAGCGCGTATTGCTGCAACTCGTTTCATGAAAAGAGAAGGACAATTATGGATTAATATTTTCCCAGACAAACCTATAACAAAGAAACCTCTTGAGGTACGTATGGGTAAAGGTAAAGGTGCCGTTGAATATTGGGCTGCCGTTGTTAAACCCGGAAAAATTATGTTTGAAGTTGGAGGAGTTCCTTTGTCAGTTGCAAAAGAGGCGTTACGTCTTGCAGCGCAAAAGCTACCAGTTAAAACTAAGTTTGTTGTTGCTAGAGATTTCGAAGCATAATATATATAAATTATGAAACAATCAGAAGTTATTAGTCTTTCTACAGCTGAGTTACAAGTTAAACTTAGTGAAGTAAAAAAAACATATGCTGAATTAAAAACCGCTCACGCTATTTCACCAATTCAAAACCCTCTTCAAATCAGAACAATGAGAAGAGCGGTGGCTAGATTGGCAACTGAATTAAGCAAAAGAGAATTGTAATCTGCTGAAAGATGGAAGATAAAAGAAATTTAAGAAAAGAAAGAGTTGGTGTAGTTACTAGCAACAAAATGGAGAAATCTATTGTTGTTTCTGAGACAAGAAAAGTAAAACATCCATTATACGGTAAGTTCGTGTTGAAAACAAAAAAATACGTTGCACACGACGAAACAAATGACTGTAACATTGGTGATACAGTAAAGATCATGGAAACAAGACCTTTATCAAAATCAAAATGTTGGAGATTAGTTGAAATCATTGAAAGAGCGAAATAGTTATGGTACAACAGGAATCTAGATTAAAAGTAGCAGATAACACGGGAGCAAAAGAAGTTTTGACTATACGTGTTTTAGGAGGAACGAAACGTCGTTATGCCTCTGTTGGAGATAAAATTGTAGTATCAATTAAAGACGCAACACCGAACGGAAACGTTAAGAAAGGTGCCGTTTCAACTGCAGTTGTTGTACGTACCAAAAAAGAAGTGAGAAGAGCTGATGGTTCTTATATTCGTTTCGATGACAATGCTTGTGTTCTTTTGAATGCAGCAGGAGAAATGAGAGGAACTCGTGTTTTTGGTCCAGTAGCAAGAGAACTTCGTGAAAAACAATTCATGAAAATTGTATCATTAGCACCAGAGGTGCTTTAATTCGATTAATGATGACAAAGTTAAAAATAAAATCAGGTGACATTGTAAGAGTTATTGCTGGAGACCATAAAGGTTCAGAAGGTAAAGTTGTTAAAGTGAGCCGTGAGAATAATAAAGCGATTGTTGAAGGTACTAACATGGTTTCGAAACATACTAAACCAAGTGCAAAAAACCCTCAAGGAGGAATCGTAAAGAAAGAAGCTCCTATTCATATTTCTAATTTGTCTTTAATAGATCCAAAGTCTAAAGAAGCTACAAAAACTGGAACTAGAGTAGAAGGAGATAAGAAAGTGAGATTTTCTAAAAAATCAAATCAAGTATTATAGTTATGGCATATATCCCTAGACTAAAAGAAGAATATAAGAGCAGAGTTATTCCTGCTCTTAAAGAAGAGTTCGGTTACAAAAACGTAATGCAAGTTCCTAAACTTGAAAAAATCGTTATTAGCCGTGGAGTTGGTGCAGCTGTATCAGATAAAAAGTTAGTTGACTACGCAGTAGACGAATTAACAAAAATTACTGGTCAAAAAGCTTTAGCTACAATTTCCAAAAAAGACGTAGCGTCATTCAAATTAAGAAAAGGAATGCCTATTGGTGCAAAAGTTACTTTGCGTGGAGAAAGAATGTATGAGTTTTTAGATAGACTTATTACTTCAGCTTTACCTCGTGTAAGAGACTTTAGTGGTATCAAAGCTACTGGATTTGATGGAAGAGGAAATTATAACCTTGGAGTTTTGGAACAAATCATTTTCCCTGAAATTGATATTGATAAAGTAAACAAAATTTCAGGTATGGATATTACTTTTGTAACTTCAGCAGGTACCGATAAAGAAGCAAAATCATTATTAGCAGAATTAGGTTTACCTTTTAAAAAGAATTAAGACATGGCTAAAGAATCAATGAAAGCCCGCGAGGTTAAGAGAGAAAAAACAGTAGCAAAGTATGCTGAGAAGAGAAAAGCTTTATTAGAAGCTGGAGACTACGAAGGTTTACAAAAATTACCTAAAAATGCTTCACCAGTTCGTTTACATAATCGTTGTAAATTAACAGGTAGACCAAGAGGTTATATGCGTCAATTCGGTCTTTCACGTGTAACATTTCGTGAAATGGCTAACCAAGGATTAATTCCAGGAGTAAAGAAAGCTAGCTGGTAGTTAGTTTATTTCAGCAGATAATTGTACATTTGCCAGCTTTTTGCAGGTAACGTACAATTATCTGCTTTAAAAAATGAGTTTAATGGTTTCAGGTTCAGCGGAATAGTTCTTCTGAAAACCGTAGCCAAAATTTTATAAATATGTATACAGATCCAATTGCAGATTATCTTACGAGAGTTAGAAATGCAACGAAAGCAAACCACAAAGTGGTTGAGATTCCTGCTTCTAACATGAAAAAAGAAATCACAAAGATTTTATTCGATCAAGGATATATCTTAAGTTACAAATTTGAGGACAACTCTGTTCAGGGTTCAATCAAAATAGCTTTGAAGTATGATAAAGATACCAAAGAGGCAGTAATTAAAGATATCCAAAGAATTAGTAAACCAGGTTTACGTAAGTACGCAGGTGCTTCTAAATTACCAAGAATCTTAAATGGTTTGGGTATTGCTATTGTTTCTACATCAAAAGGATTGATGACAGGAAAACAAGCTAAGCAATTAAATGTTGGTGGAGAAGTAATTTGTTACGTATACTAATTAAAAGCTAAACGATGTCAAGAATAGGTAAAAATCCAGTTGCAATCCCTGCCGGAGTTACTGTAGAAGTAGCAGAAGGAGTGGTTACAGTTAAAGGAAAATTAGGTCAACTTACACAGGAGTTTTCGGACGTTACTGTTAAAATTGAAGAAGGTCAAGTTGTGGTAGAAAGATATTCTGATCACAAAGACCAAAGAGCTAAACATGGTTTGTACAGATCATTAATCAATAACATGATTGTTGGTGTATCGACTGGTTTCACTAAAGAATTAGAGCTTGTGGGTGTGGGATACAGAGCTTCGAATCAAGGTCAAAAACTTGATTTAGCTTTAGGTTTTTCTCATAATATCGTTCTAGAAGTCGCTAAAGAAGTTACTTTAGAAACAATTTCTGAGAAAGGTAAAAACCCTATCGTAAAACTTACTTCTTATGATAAACAACTTTTAGGTCAGGTTACTGCGAAAATTAGAAATTTCCGTCGTCCTGAGCCATACAAAGGAAAAGGTATCAAGTTTGTAGGTGAAGTATTAAGAAGAAAAGCGGGTAAATCAGCTTAAAAATAAAGATTATGTCATTATCAAAATCTGAAAGAAGACAGAGAATCCAGTATAGAATAAGAAAGATTGTTAGTGGTACTGCTGCTAGACCAAGACTTTCTGTATTCAGAAGTAATAAAGAAATCTATGCTCAGCTCATAGACGATGTAAATGGTGTTACTTTATTAGCTACTTCATCTAGAGATAAAGGAGTAGATAGTAAAGGTACAAGCGTAGAAGTTGCACAAACAGTTGGAAAACTTGTTGCAGAAAAAGCGTTGAAAGCCGGTATAGAAACAGTAACTTTCGATAGAGGAGGTTATTTATATCACGGTCGTATTAAATCATTAGCAGAAGGCGCAAGAGCAGCTGGACTTAAATTCTAATATAGTATGTCTAATAAATACAAGAATGTAGAGTTAGTAAAACCAAGTGGTCTTGAATTGAAAGATCGTTTGGTAAGTGTAAATCGTGTTACCAAAGTAACAAAAGGAGGTAGAGCTTTTGGCTTTTCTGCGATTGTTGTCGTTGGTGATGAAAATGGAGTAGTTGGTCATGGATTAGGAAAGTCTAAAGATGTTTCTGAAGCAATTGCGAAAGCAGTAGAAGATGCTAAGAAAAATTTAGTTAGAATTCCTTTAAGTGGACAATCAGTTCCTCACGAACAAAAAGGTAAATTTGGTGGTGCTCGTGTATTTTTAATGCCTGCATCTCATGGTACAGGAGTTATTGCTGGTGGTGCTGTTCGTTCAGTACTTGAATCAGTAGGTATTCATGATGTATTATCAAAATCTCAAGGTTCTTCTAATCCACACAACGTGGTTAAAGCAACTTTTGATGCATTACTACAAATGAGAAGCGCTCTTACTGTTGCAAAACAAAGAGGAGTTTCTTTAGAGAAAGTTTTTAAAGGTTAATTCAAGGAAATTATGGCTAAAGTATTAGTAAAACAAGTAAGAAGCAAAATCAATTGTCCACTCACTCAGAAAAGAGGTTTAGAAGCTTTAGGTCTTCGCAAAATGGGACAAGTTGTTGAGCATGATTCAAATCCAACTATCCTTGGAATGATAAATAAAGTTAAACACTTAGTTTCCGTAGAGGAAGTTAAATAACAATTATAGTTATGAATTTAAGTAACTTACAACCTGCTGAAGGTTCTACACACAATCAAAATAAAAGATTAGGTAGAGGAGAAGGTTCTGGTAAAGGTGGTACTTCTGCAAGAGGTCACAAAGGAGCAAAATCTCGTTCTGGTTATTCTAAGAAAATTGGTTTTGAAGGTGGTCAAATGCCACTTCAAAGACGTGTGCCTAAGTTTGGTTTCACGAACATTAACAGAATTGAGCATCAAGGTGTAAATCTTGACACTCTTCAAGCTTTAGTTGATAACGGAATCGTTACGGATACTGTAGATTTTTCAGTATTAGTTGAGAACCGTTTAGCTACCAAATCTGAATTAGTTAAGATTTTAGGTAGAGGTGAACTAAAAGCAAAATTAAAAGTATCTGCTCACAAATTTACTGCTACTGCAAAAGCTGCTATTGAAGCTGCTGGTGGAGAAGTTGTATTATTATAATATTCTGACTATATGAAGAATTTTATTGAATCGTTTAAGAATGTTTGGAAAATAGAGGAATTGAAAAACAGAATCTTGTTTACTTTAGGTTTACTTTTAGTTTATAGATTTGGTGCTCACGTAACTCTTCCTGGTATAGATGCAACACAGCTTGGAGGGCTTGCTGGTCAAACTAATAAAGGAATTGGTTCAATTCTTGACATGTTTACTGGCGGTGCTTTTTCTAAAGCTTCAGTTTTTGCATTAGGTATTATGCCTTACATTTCTGCTTCAATTGTTGTTCAGTTAATGGGTATTGCAATTCCTTATTTACAAAAATTACAAAAGGATGGTGAAAGTGGTAGAAAAAAGTTAAACCAAATTACACGTTGGTTAACAATTGGTATCACTTTGCTTCAAGGTCCAGGTTATATTTATAATTTGTATAGAACAATCCCAAGTAGTGCATTTTTGTTAGGTTTTGATTCTTTTTCATTCTTATTTTCATCAGTTTTAATTTTAACTACAGGTACAATTTTTGCTATGTGGTTGGGAGAAAAAATAACTGATAAAGGGATTGGAAACGGGATATCTCTATTAATTATGGTCGGAATTTTAGCAAGATTACCACAAGCTTTGATTCAAGAATTCACTTCAAGAGTTACCAATAATAATGGTGGTCCGATGATTTTAGTTTTAGAAATTATTGTTTGGTTATTAGTAATTATTGCTTGTGTACTTTTAGTAATGGCAATTAGAAAAATACCTGTACAATACGCTCGTAGAACTACTTCTGGTGATTTTGAACAAGATATGATGGGTGGAAACAGACAATGGATTCCATTAAAATTAAATGCAGCAGGTGTTATGCCTATCATATTTGCTCAAGCAATTATGTTTATTCCTGCAGCTCTAGCTGGTTTGTCTCAATCTGAAACTTCCCAAACTATTGCAGGAGCATTTAGTAATATGTTCGGATTTTGGTATAATTTAGTATTTGCTACATTAATCATTGTCTTTACATTCTTTTATACGGCAATTACAGTTCCAACTAATAAAATGGCTGATGATTTAAAGAGAAGCGGTGGTTTCATTCCAGGTATAAAACCAGGAGTTGATACAGCAGATTTTCTTGATAAAATCATGTCTTTAGTAACTTTTCCAGGTTCGTTATTCTTAGCTTTAATAGCTGTGTTCCCAGCAATTGTAGTAAGTTTAGATGTACAACAATCTTGGGCTATGTTCTATGGAGGAACTTCTTTAATCATTATGGTTGGAGTTGCAATTGATACTATTCAACAAATAAATTCTTATTTATTGAATAAGCATTATGATGGTTTGATGAAAAGTGGTAAAAATAGAAAAGCAGTAGCTTAATCTTTTATGGCAAAGCAATCAGCAATAGAACAAGACGGATCAATAATTGAAGCATTATCAAATGCAATGTTCCGTGTAGAATTAGAAAACGGACATATCGTTATCGCACACATTTCTGGAAAAATGCGTATGCATTACATTAAATTGTTACCTGGTGACAAAGTAAAACTAGAAATGAGTCCTTATGATTTGTCTAAAGCAAGAATCACTTACAGATACTAAAGTTATTAAAAAATGAAAGTAAGAACATCAGTAAAGAAAAGAAGCGCAGAATGTAAGATTGTGCGTAGAAAAGGAAGATTATACGTTATTAACAAAAAGAATCCTAGATTTAAACAAAGACAAGGATAATTATGGCAAGAATAGCTGGGGTAGATATACCTAAAAACAAAAGAGGTGTTATAGCACTTACCTATATCTTCGGAGTAGGAAAAAGTAGAGCTATTGAGATTTTAGAAAAAGCTCAAGTAAGCCAAGATACTAAAGTTCAAGATTGGAATGATGACCAAATCGGAGCAATTCGTGAGGCTGTATCATATTACAAAATTGAAGGAGAACTTCGTTCAGAAACTTCATTAAACATTAAACGTTTAATGGATATCGGATGTTACAGAGGAATTCGTCATAGATCTGGTCTTCCATTAAGAGGACAAAGAACTAAAAACAATTCTAGAACAAGAAAAGGTAAGAGAAAAACTGTTGCTAACAAGAAAAAAGCAACTAAATAGTAAGTAATATGGCTAAAGCAAGTACAAAAAAACGTAAGGTTATTATTGAATCTACAGGCGAAGCTCATATTAGTGCTACCTTCAATAACATCATCATTTCTTTGACTAACAAGAAAGGTGAAGTAATTTCTTGGTCTTCTGCAGGAAAAATGGGCTTTAGAGGTTCTAAAAAGAACACTCCATACGCAGCTCAAATGGCAGCCGAAGATTGTGGTAAAGTAGCATTAGAAGCTGGTTTGAAAAAAGTAAAAGTTTATGTAAAAGGTCCAGGTAATGGAAGAGAATCTGCTATCAGATCTTTACATAATAGCGGAATTGAAGTAACAGAAATTATTGACGTTACTCCAATGCCACATAATGGATGTCGTCCTCCTAAAAGACGTAGAGTATAATTTATAGTATAACAAAGATAGAATTAAGATTATCGAAGGATTTAGACCTGAATTCATAATCTCTATCTAAAAACAATTTAAAATGGCAAGATATACTGGTCCTAGTACTAAAATTGCTCGTAAATTTGGCGAAGCAATCTTCGGAGCTGATAAAGCATTCGAAAAAAGAAATTATCCTCCTGGGCAACATGGTATGTCTAAAAAAAGAGGTAAAAAATCAGAATACGCAGTGCAGTTGATGGAAAAGCAAAAAGCTAAGTACACTTACGGTATTCTTGAAAAACAATTTAGAAACTTATTCGAAAAAGCAGCTGCTTCTAAAGGTGTAACAGGTGAAATCCTTTTGCAATTATGCGAAGCTCGTTTGGACAACGTTGTTTATAGAATGGGAATTGCTTCTACTAGAAGAGCAGCAAGACAAATTGTTTCTCACCGTCACATTACTGTTAATGGTGAATTAGTAAATATTCCATCATATCACTTAAAACCAGGTGATGTTGTGGCTGTTCGTGAAAAATCTAAATCTTTAGAGTCTATCGAGCGTTCATTATCTAATTCTAGTCACGTTTACGAGTGGATCACTTGGAACAATGACACTAAACAAGGTACTTTCGTTTCAGTTCCTGCAAGATTGCAAATTACTGAAAACATCAAAGAACAATTAATCGTAGAGTTGTACAACAAATAATAATTGACACCAGTCTAAAATTATGGCAATATTTAATTTTCAGAAACCCGATAAGGTTATCATGATCGATTCAACCGATTTTGAAGGTAAGTTTGAATTCAGACCTTTAGAACCAGGATACGGATTGACAGTTGGTAATGCGCTAAGAAGAGTTTTACTCTCTGCTTTAGAAGGTTACGCAATTACATCTATAAGAATAGAAGGTGTTGAGCACGAGTTTTCAACTATCTCAGGTGTTGTTGAAGATGTTACAGAAATTATCCTAAGTCTTAAACAAGTACGTTTCAAACGTCAGATAGAAGACATAGATAATGAATCTGTTACTATTTCTTTAACAGGTAAAGAGCAAATCACAGCTGGTGACTTCCAAAAATTTATTTCTGGTTTCCAAGTTTTGAACCCTGAATTAGTAATCTGTAATCTTGACCCAAAAGTTAATTTCAATATGGAATTAACAATTGAAAAAGGTAGAGGATATGTTCCTGCAGAAGAAAATAAAAAACAAAACGCAGCTATTGGTACAATCTTTACAGATTCTATTTTCACTCCTGTGAAAAATGTGAAATACGCTATTGAAAACTTCCGTGTAGAGCAAAAAACAGATTATGAAAAATTAGTTTTTGAAATTAAAACTGATGGTTCTATTAATCCAAAAGACGCTCTTACCGAAGCTGCAAAAGTATTAATTCACCACTTCATGTTATTCTCAGATGAGAGAATTACGCTAGAAGCTGACGAAATCGCTCAAACAGATTCTTATGATGAAGAATCATTACATATGAGACAATTGCTTAAAACTAAGCTTGTTGATATGGATTTATCTGTAAGAGCATTAAATTGCTTAAAAGCAGCTGAAGTTGATACATTAGGAGACCTTGTCTCTTTTAACAAACACGACTTAATGAAGTTCCGTAACTTCGGTAAAAAATCTTTAACAGAACTAGACGAACTAGTAGCTATTAAAAATTTAACATTCGGAATGGATTTGTCAAAATATAAATTAGATAAAGACTAGTTCTTTATTCAAGTTAAATAGCATTTAAAATGAGACACGGAAAAAAATTCAATCACTTAAGCAGACAGACTGGACATAGAAAATCTATGTTAGCTAATATGGCTTGTTCACTTATTGAGCACAAACGTATTAACACAACTGTTGCCAAAGCAAAAGCACTTAAACAATTCGTTGAGCCGCTTATAACAAAATCAAAAGAAGATACTACTCACAACAGACGTATCGTTTTCGCTTACCTACGTAACAAATATGGCGTTACTGAACTTTTTAGAGAAGTAGCTGCTAAAGTTGGTGATCGTCCAGGTGGATATACTCGTATCATCAAAGTTGGAAACCGTTTAGGTGATAACGCTGATATGGCTATGATCGAATTAGTAGATTTCAATGAAATTTACAACGGTGGTAAAAAAGAAGAGAAAAAAGCTAAAAGCCGTCGTGGTGGTAAAGCTAAAAAATCTGAAACTCCTGCAACTGAAACTTCAGCACCTGAAGCTGCTGCAGAAGAAACTACCGATTCAGCAGAATAATGAATTCAATTTCATAAATATAAAGGATAAGCTTTCTAGTTTATCCTTTTTTTTATGTCTAATCTAAATTTGTTATCGAGAATGTAGGTTGAGCGAATGGTTAGGGCATCTTTAGCAAACCATATTCCTGCTTTCCATTCCAATCTCACCAAAAAAAGGTGAGGATTTCCACTCCAATCAGGGCTAAAAAGGTATCTATTGGAATGTTTATAAACTTTATTAAATCAACTTTAGAATTATAAAAGTTTATCTTAAATTTGCAACACAACAACAAACTACTTTTCACTAACTACAACTAATGAAATACACAACACAACCACAAGCCATCCTACTTCTAGCCGACGGAACAATATTCTACGGAAAATCTATCGGAATTTCAGGCACAACTTTCGGTGAAGTTTGCTTCAATACAGGAATGACAGGTTATCAGGAAATTTTTACCGATCCATCTTATTTCGGTCAAATAATGGTAGCAACTAATCCACATATTGGAAATTATGGAGTTAACGTCAACGAAGTAGAATCCGATAAAATAATGATTTCTGGATTAGTATGTAAAAACTTTAGCTTCAATCACTCGCGTCCCGATTCTGAAAGCAATCTTTTTGATTACTTTAAAAAGCAAAATCTAATCTGCATTTCAGATGTAGATACACGAGCTTTAGTAAGTTATATTCGAGATAATGGAGCACAAAATTCGGTAATATCAACCGATGGAACTTCAATAGAAGAATTAAAAAAACAATTGGCAAATGTTCCTAATATGGAAGGATTAGAATTAGCTTCTACAGTCTCTACCAAACAACCTTATTTTTATGGAAATGAAAATGCAACTTATAAAATCTCAGCTCTAGATTTAGGAATAAAAAGAAATATATTAAGAAATCTTGCTAAGAGAGATTGCTACATAAAAGTATTCCCATACAACACATCATTTGAAGATTTAAAAGCCTTCAATCCAGATGGATATTTTTTATCAAATGGTCCAGGCGATCCAGAACCACTTGAGCAAGTTCAAGAAACTGCAAAACAAATTATTGCCTCAGATAAACCAGTTTTTGGGATATGTCTTGGGCATCAAATTATCGGTTTGGCTAATGGAGTTTCAACCTATAAAATGTTTAATGGTCACCGTGGAATTAATCATCCAGTGATGAATATAGAAACCGGTAAAGGTGAAATTACATCTCAAAACCATGGTTTTGCTGTAAACAGAGAAGAGCTAGAGAATCATCATGATTTAGAAATCACTCATTATCATATCAATGACAATACAGTAGCTGGAATGAGAATGAAATCTAAAAATTGTTTCTCTGTGCAATACCATCCAGAGGCAAGTCCTGGTCCGCATGATTCAGCTTACCTATTTGATGAATTTATAGAAAACATTAAGAAAGAAAAATTACAAACAGTATAAAAAAACGGATGCAATTGCATCCGTTTTTTGTTTAGTCATTAAAGGTATAACTCTCATAAATATCAGTGAATTTAATATTGTTTTTTAAGAAAGTTCTGTTCACAACAAACCAATTGTTATACATAATTTTTTTATTTTTCTGAATCACATCAAGCATATCAAACAAGGCATTTTTCTTTAAATTATATGATTTTACCGCCAAGTTGTAACGGTCTATGCTTTCTTTTGAATTGTTGTTTGGCATTTTTTTAAGTTTTTGTAAACTAGTATATTCATTTGCAAAATCATTAAATAAAGGTATTATTTTCTTTTTCTGTGAATAGATAAAATTTGAATAAGCAATGTTTTCACTATTAAGTGAAGTGTCATTAAAAATAGATTTATATTGACTTGTTTTTAAAAGTACTTCTTGGTAAACATTGTCTAATGCATTTATACATGCTGTAAAGTCATCTTTGCTAACGTTTATTATAGAAGCATTTAGTTTTTCGTCAATTACATTAATTTTATAAAAAAGCACATTTTGATAAGCATTATACTCTAAAATAGTATTACTGCCAAGATTTTTAAAATTGAAATTATTCATTTTTGCAAATTCTTTTTTGCTTATCTCGAATCGTTTTAGCTCTTCAAAATATCCTATTAAAGCAAGATCTCTTTCTTTTAGATTTGCACTTATTTCACTTACACTATTTTGCGATTGTGAGGTATAGTCATTCATAATTAAAGTGCCATTGCTTAAGCATTCAATAGTTTTTTCATTCATTTTTAAAAAGCTATCTCTTAACAAAGTATTTTTCTCAAACCCTTTATCATTTTGCTTAATGTTTGCATTAATACTTTTTAATTTTTCAGTAATCCTAGTAGATGTGGCTAAAGACCTACTCTCCATTTGATTTTCTATTATGGTATTTGAATATTCAATTAATGATTTTTTTATGAAAAGTTCATTCTTTGCAAAATCATCTATATAGGCTTTTAGAGTTCTATATCCAGCAGATTTTATTTCTTGCGAATGAGAAAATGTTGGTAAAATGAAAAGAAATAGTACAAACCAATTTAGGGTTAGTAAATAGTTTTTTTGACGGATTGTAGTAATAGATTTTTTCATGATAATAACTTTTAATATTTAATGTAAAATTACCAGCAACATTGATCTAAAATGTTACAAATAAACATTTTAAACTTACATAATTAAAATTCTTATTGTGACTTTTTAAATTTCACAATCCAAATTTTAATATTAGCTAGCCTAATATGTACGATAAAAAATAGTAAAAGGTTGTTTTTAATAATGTTAAAAACATAAAATTATCAATTAAAAAAGGTTTCTTGCTTATTTAGAAATCCTTTTGTTATTAATCTAGATTGGTGAATTTTTCATAGAGATTTTCAAATTCAATATTGTTTTTTAAAAACTGACTGTTTGTAAAATACCAACGGTTAAGTAGTTCTTTCTTTTTTATTTGAATTTCATATAACGCATTAAAAAAATTATTTTTGATTTCATTATAGCGCCTTACTTCTGCATTGTAATCCTCAATTTTCATAACAGTATTTGGTTCCATAAACGTTGCTTTCGTTTTTTGAAAATCATCATAAACTGTTACGTATTTTTGATATAACGGAAGTAATTTTTCGTTTTGTAAAAGCATAAAATTGATAAGCTCAATATTGGCATCGTTAAGAGAAGTATCGGTGAAATCGTCTTTAAAAAGATCGGTTTTGATCAATGATTCCTGACTTACATTTGTCATGAAATTAATACATTCAACAACATCATCTTCTTTTCTGTATTTTAATAACTGAACTAATTTATCATCTAGAACATTTAATTTATAGAAAATCAAATTTTGATAAGCATTGTATTCAAAGACATTTATTTTATTAAAGTTGCGAATGTTAATTTTGTATTTAAGTCCAAATTCTTTTTTTGCATTCTCATAACCAAGTATTTCAGAATAATATTTAGAAATTTCATATTCTTTATAAGAAAAATTTTTAAATATTTCAGAGTAGTCTAAGCCGCTTTGTGCATTGTAATCATTAAGTTTTAATGACTTGTTTTTTAAAAGTGTTATGGTTTTAGTGTTCAATTTAATGAAGGCATCTCTTAAAGTTGTGTCGTTATTAATGCCACGATCATTGCTCATTAAATTTACATTGATGTCCTCTAGTTTTAAATATATTCGTTCTAATGTGTTTTGAATTCTATCATCTGGACTTGCATCAATAATTGAAGTTGAATATTCCATTAACGATTCTTTTACAAACAGTTCGTTTTTACCAAAGTCATTAATGTATGCTTTAGCATTTCTATAATTTTGAGCATTTGCATTTGAACAAAAACAAAAAAATAGGGCAAGGCAAAATTTATAATAAAATGATTGCACTGTAGATTTTTGAAAAAAGATACAATTTTTCATGAGATATAACAAAATGATAATTTGACACCATAAAAATAGTCATAACTTTTAGATTCACAAAGCGTTATTATCTTTTAAGTGCAAATTATTACGATTAACTACATGTAAATTAAAAATAAACAAATAAAATACTACAATTAAAAAATTACCGACACTATTTTATTAGTAATTACTTACAATTTTATAAAACCAAATTATATTGGTTACTAAAACGTTTGAGTTTATAAGTTTTTTTAAAAATGAATGATTTAATTTTGACTTATGCTTAAATTTGTGTGCCATTTTTTGGTAAATATGCAAATAGCTAACTATAAATAAACACAATAATGAGTATTATTATTAAAGTACACGCAAGACAAATATTGGATTCTAGAGGAAATCCTACAATTGAAGTAGATGTTGTAACAGAAAATGGCGTTTTAGGACGTGCAGCAGTTCCAAGTGGTGCATCAACTGGAGAACATGAAGCAGTTGAGCTACGCGATGGAGGAAAAGCATACATGGGAAAAGGCGTTTTAAAAGCTGTTGAAAATGTAAATACTAAAATTGCTCCAGAATTGTTAGGAGTTTCTGTTTTTGAACAAAACCTTATTGATCAATTAATGATTGAATTGGATGGTTCTGCTAACAAAGGAAATCTTGGTGCTAATGCTATTCTTGGTGTTTCTTTGGCTGCTGCGAAAGCCGCTGCTAATGAATTAGGATTACCATTATACCGTTATGTTGGAGGTGTTTCTGCTAATACATTGCCTGTTCCAATGATGAATATTATCAATGGTGGTTCACATTCTGATGCGCCAATTGCGTTTCAAGAATTTATGATTATGCCAGTAAAAGCAACTTCTTTTACACATGCAATGCAAATGGGAACTGAAATTTTCCATAATTTAAAAAAAGTATTACACGATAGAAATCTTTCGACTGCTGTTGGTGATGAAGGTGGTTTTGCACCAAATTTAGCTGGCGGAACAGAAGATGCTCTAGATACTATTAAAATTGCAGTTGAAAACGCAGGATATAAATTTGGTGACGAAGTTATGATTGCTTTAGATTGTGCTGCTTCTGAATTTTATGTGGACGGAAAATACGATTACACCAAATTTGAAGGTGCAACCGGAAAAATTAGAACTTCTAGAGAACAAGCAGAATATTTGGCTTCACTTGCAGCTAACTATCCTATTATTTCTATTGAAGATGGAATGCAGGAAAACGATTGGGACGGTTGGAAATACTTAACAGAATTAATTGGTGATAAAACACAATTAGTTGGAGATGATTTATTTGTAACGAATGTTGAGCGTTTGTCAACAGGAATTGAAAAAGGAATTGCCAATTCAATCTTGGTAAAAGTAAACCAAATTGGTACTTTAACAGAAACTATTGCAGCTGTAAATATGGCTAAAAATGCAGGATACACATCAGTAATGTCACACCGTTCTGGAGAAACAGAAGACAATACAATCGCTGATTTAGCAGTTGCATTAAACTGTGGGCAAATAAAAACTGGTTCAGCTTCTCGTTCAGATAGAATGGCGAAATACAATCAGTTATTAAGAATTGAAGAAGAACTTGGAGATACTGCTTATTTTCCTGGTTTGAAAGCTTTTAAACAAAAATAAATAATCAATTTATTGATATATAAACCTTTCAGAAGTTAAACTCTGAAAGGTTTTTTTGTTTTTATATGCGAATTCTAAATCAAAACATTTTGCAAAAACAATATTTTTAGTATCATTGAAAATCCTATATTTGCTATTGAACAAAAAATAAATTTATAGATATAAACTAAAGACATATAAAAATTAGCGTTTAGCGAAAATTCCTGTATTCTGAAAGGTCGAACTTCAAAATATCCACAGGAGAGTTTAAAGCTAACGTTCATGCCAAAAGGTGTGGGCGTTACTTTGCTTTGTGGATAGGGTATTCGACCACCTCAGAATTCAAGCATTGTAATTTGCCTGCACTTCTTTTTTGTCGCCATGACAAAAGCATGATAAAAAATATAACCCATAATAATGAAAATGTTTCTATAAACGATAAAGAAATTGCTGTTCTCAAAGAACACTTTCCTTCTTGTTTTAAAAAAGATGGCAGTTTCGATTTAGAACGATTTAAGGAAGAACTAAAAGATAAAGTTGATATTGTTCACGAAGGTTATGAACTTAAATTTCTTGGTAAAAGTTATGCCAAACTTTTAGCATCTTTAGATACTATAACCGTAATTACTCCAAATTTAGAACACAACAATTTACCCGAAAATAAGGATAGCGAAAACATTTATATTAGTGGTGACAATCTTGATGGATTGAAGCATTTATTAAAATCGTATGCCAAAAGTGTGAAATGTATTTATATAGATCCACCATACAATACAGGAAGTGATGGATTTGTGTATAATGATAATTTCGATTTTACGGTTGATGAATTGCAAGACAAATTAAGCGTTGACGAAACCCAAGCCAAACGAATTTTAGATTTAACCAAAAGAAATTCCGCTTCGCATTCGGCTTGGCTTATGTTTATGTATGCAAGATTGCAATTGGCAAAAGATTTATTAAAAGACGACGGAGTTATTTTTATTTCGATTGATGATAATGAAATAGCTAATTTAAGATTACTTTGTGATGATGTTTTCGGTGAGGAAAATTTTATTGCTCAAATAATGGTAGTTGCAAATCCAGGAGGCAGAGACTATAATCAAATAGCTGTAACTCACGAATATTTACTTTGTTTTGCAAAATCTGACAGCTCTGAACTAAATGAAATAAATAAAGTCGTTAAATTTAAAATTGAAGACCAAAAAGGAGGATATGAATTAAGAGAATTGAGAAATCGTAATCCTAAATTCCATAGTGGTAATAGGCCAAATTTATTTTATCCATTTTATGTAAATCCAAATATGTTAGATTATAATGGATGTTGTGCTGTCAGTTTGGACAAAACTGAAAATTTTAATATTGAAGTGCGACCATATAATTCAATTGGTAAAGAAAGTGTTTGGAGATGGGGTCATCCAAAGTCTAATGAAAATATTGTTATAAACAATCCTTTTGAAAGCCAAGTTGTAGCGAGACAAAAAAGTAACGGAGGTTGGAATATTTATGAGAAAAACAGAAAATCAACAACTAAAGTAAAATCTATTTGGGATGAAAGTGGAATGAGAACTGAAGATGGTACAAGATTAGTAAGAGAGATTTTTAATGAAACACTATTTGACCATCCAAAACCATTAGAATTAATAAAAAGAGTTATAGAAATTGGTTCTGAAAATGATATTGTATTAGATTTCTTTTCAGGCTCTGCAACAACTGCAAATGCTGTTTTGAAGTTAAATTCAGAGGATAGTGGTAACAGAAGATTCATTGCTATCCAATTACCTGAAATTTTAGATATTAAAAACCCAACCCAAAAACCTGCATTTGATTTCCTAACTAAAATAAACAGACCAACAACATTAGATTATGTTGGAATGGAACGAATTATCAGAGCATCAAAGAAAATCCAAACTGAAAAGCCTAATCTATTTAATGAAGATGGTAAAATAAAAGGAGATTACGGTTTCAAGCATTTTATTCTCAACGAACCCAATCAAAACACATTAGACAAATGCGACACTTTTGATAAAGCGAGTTTGCTTGGTGATGCAACAATTTTAGACGATTTTGGTACAGAAACTGTTTTAACAACTTGGCTAAACAATGATGGTTATGGATTGAATGCAAAAGTAGAAAGCATAGATTTAAAAGGTTATACGGCTTATTATTGTCAAAAACATTTGTATTTAATAAATCCCGATTTTACACAAGAAGCTATGGTCGTTCTTTTTGAAAAATATGATACCATTGCTGGTTTTAATCCTGAAAATATTGTGCTGTTTGGTTACAGTTTTAACGAATGGTCGGTAACCGAAATGTTAGAAAAGAATTTGAAAATCTTGAACGACAGCGAGAAGAATTTGAAAATTAATATTGATGTAAGGTATTAATTATGGAGTTAATTTTAAAAAATGGTTTGCCTCATCAGGAGAAAGCGGTTCATGCGATCAGTAATGTGTTTGCCGAAGATAGTTTTAAGAAAAACACCTTTTATTTTGCAAATCCAAAGTTAGATGAAGATAAAGAAACACTTTTAGAACAAATAAAAAAAGTTCAAAAAGGAAATACAGTTGATTCCGAATATATCAATTTGAATGGTATTGAAAACTATTTGAATTTAGATATTAAAATGGAAACAGGAACTGGGAAAACCTATGTTCAAGTGGCTACTATTTTTGAACTTCATAAAAAGTTTAAGATAAATAAATTTATAATTGTGGTGCCTACATTGGCAATTAAAGCTGGAACAAAACAATTTATTCAAGATAGTTATACCAAAAAACATTTTAAAGACGTTTGTGGTTATGGCACAGAAATAGAATTACAAGTTCTGGAAGCGAGTAAAACTAAAAAAGGTAAAAAATATTTTCCGAGCACGGTTAGAGAATTTGTCTCGGGTTCTAGTCAAAACGCCAATAAAATTTATGTTTTGCTAACCAATATGGCATTATTTAGTACTAGGCAAGATGCGATGCTAAATCGTAACGATTATGATTATGGTCCAGAAGGATTTCATCGTCCAGTTGAAGCATTGAAAGCCACAAAACCATTTTTAATAATTGATGAACCGCATCGTTTTTCGAAAGAGCAAAAAACATTTGACTTTATTGTTAATGATATTCAACCACAATGTATCATTCGCTTTGGTGCTACTTTTCCAACAATTACAAAGGCGAAAACTACATTTAAAGATTATCATAATTTGCTTTACAACCTAACGGCTTGTGATGCGTTTAATCAAAATTTAATAAAAGGAATTGCGAAGGAACATTTTGAACCATTATCAAATAAAGAAGATAAGGTAAAAATTATGTCGGTTCAAAGCAAAACAGCAGTTAAATTGAATTACATTCAAAAAGGAAACAATACTAAATCTTTTGAACTGAAAAAAGGCGATAGTTTATCTCTAATTTCAACAGAATTAGAAGGAATTGTTATCGAAGCAATTGGTTCTAATTATATTGAATTGTCAAATGGTCAAACCAAATTTCAAGGTGAAGAATTTATAAACGATATTTATTCTTCTTCATATCAAGAACAAATGTTGCGGTTGGCTATTGACCGACATTTTGAAACCGAGAAAATTAATTTTGATAGAAAATTTAAGATAAAAACATTGGCGCTTTTTTTTATTGATGATATTCATTCGTATAGAAAAGATGAAAAAAGCGAAAAAGAAACCTATCTAAAAAATACTTTTGAAAAACTATTATTAGAAAAGATAAATGAGGTTTTACCAAAGCTTTCAAATGAAAATGATAGCGATTATATTGAGTATTTAAAAGCATCTAAATTAGATATTTCGGCTTGTCATGCTGGTTATTTTTCGCAAGACAATACTAATTCTGATGAAGAAATTGCGAGCCAAATAAATGAAATTTTGTTTGACAAAAAGAAATTATTATCAATAAAAACAGAAGATGGAAAACTCAATACAAGACGTTTTTTGTTTTCTAAATGGACTTTAAAAGAAGGCTGGGATAATCCTAATGTTTTTACAATTGCAAAACTTCGTTCAAGCGGAAGTGAAAATAGTAAAATACAAGAAGTTGGAAGAGGTTTGCGTTTGCCAGTTGATGAAAACGGCAATAGAATTTCTAACGAAGATTTTAAACTAAATTATATTATTGATTTTACCGAAGCCGATTTTGCAGAAAAATTGGTTAAAGAAATTAATGATGAGTTGCCTAAAGGATTTAATATTAGTAAGGAAGACATTATTAGAGTTGCTAAGAAACTTGATATAAGTGAAAACGATTTGTTCAAGCAATTACTTATCAATGATTATATTGATATGGATAGAAATATTACTATTGAAAAATCAAATCGTTTTTTTGAAGAATATCCAGACTTTGCAACAGGACTAAGCAATAATAAAGTAACAGATAGAAACAAAGTTAAAGAACGAAAAGTAAAAATTCGTGTGGCTCAATACGGCGAAATAAAAACACTTTGGGAAGCTATAAATCAAAAATATTTATTGTTTTATGAGAAAATTGAGAATGATAATTATTTAAAAAATGAATTGGTTTTGCTTTTTAAAAATGATGTTTTTGTAGATGTAATTATTTCAAGTAAAAGAGAAATATTAAATACTTCTGATGGTTTAATGATATTGAATGAAAGTAGCGGAAATCAATATAAAATCATTAAAAAATTAGCCTACGGAGAATTTCTAAAAAGAATAAACAAACAAACAAATATTCCAATTCAATTGTTAAACCAAGCATTAATTGAATATTCAGAAACCAACAAAATTGAAGAGGATAAAATAAATGAATTTAGCGTTGCAAATTTTGTGTCAAAATTCAATGATTGGAAAATTAATAATTTGCAAGGAAAGTTTTCTTATAGCAAATCAAATATTAAAATTAATGCAACAGCATTAACTTTTGCAAATGGAACACCAAAACTTGAGATAACACAAGGAGTTATCGGAACAAATTTTGTTGAAGGCACACCAGTTGAAAAATATTTGTATGATACTTTTGCCTATGATTCTCCTTTAGAAAAATCAAATATTCAAGATTCGATAAATGAAGTTGTTGTTTATGGTAAAATTCCAAGAAGAAGTATTTCTATACCAACAATCACAGGACAATCATATAGTCCAGATTTTATGTATGTCGTAAAAAAATCAGATGGAAATAAAATTTTAAATATTATTGTTGAAACAAAAGACGTAAAAAACGAATCTGATTTAAGAAAAATTGAAGAAGTAAAGATTAATTGTGCAAAAGAGTTTTTCAAACAATTAACAATTGACGGATATTCTGTAGCATTTCACGAGCAAATTGGTCATACAAAAATGAAACAAATTGTCGATGATGTTCTTATGTAATTTCAACTTAAAACTAAATAGACTTTTTAAAAATCACTTCTGATACTGGAAGTAAAGTAGAAAAAATTGTTAAAGAATAATTTGGGTTAAGTAGTTAATTGAGGCATACTTTGGTGCGCCTTTTTTTAATTTTATAAATTACTATCGTCTACAGTTTTAAACAATCTATACCAATCTTGCAATTTTTATAATAAAATTAACGAAAACGTTATCCTATTTCTTTTTTAATTCATTTGGAATTCCATAAATTTGTTAAATTATTAATTTATCAGACTTAATTTTCAATTTATATCATGTCAAAAACTGCAATATTAGAATATGATGGCAAAAAATATGAGTTTCCAGTAATTGTAGGAAGCGAAAATGAACCAGCCATTGATATTAACAAACTTCGCGATTTAACAGGCGCAATAACTCTTGATCCAGGTTATAAAAATTCAGGATCTTGTAAAAGTGAAATAACATTTCTTGATGGTGAAGAAGGAATTCTTCGTTATAGAGGTTATGCCATCGAAGATTTAGCAGATAAAGCAGACTTCCTAGAGGTTTCTTTCTTGGTTATTTTTGGCGAATTGCCTACCAAAGAGCAATTAGTTCAATTTGAAAACGACATTCGCAAATACACTTTGGTTAATGAAGAAATGAAAAACATCATTGATGGTTTTCCTAAAACTGCACATCCAATGGGTGTATTGTCTTCTCTAACTTCGGCATTAACTGCTTTTAATCCTAAAGTTGTTAATGTAGAAAATGAAAAAGAAATGTATGAAGCAGTTTGTAAAACAATGGGAAAATTTCTTGTTATTGCAACTTGGACTTACAGAAAAATGATGGGTTATCCTTTAAATTATTATGATAATACACAAGGATATGTTGAAAATTTCATGCAATTGATGTTTAAACTTCCAACTTCTCCTTATGCTGCAAATCCATCTGTTGTTGCTGCTTTAGATAAATTATTTATTCTTCATGCAGATCATGAACAAAATTGTTCAACTTCAACAGTAAGAATAGTAGGTTCATCTCATGCAGGATTGTTCGCTTCAATTTCTGCTGGTGTTTCGGCACTTTGGGGTCCATTACATGGCGGAGCAAACCAAGCCGTTTTAGAAATGTTAGAGGATATTCAAAAAGATGGTGGTGATGCCGATAAATATTTGGCCAAAGCTAAGGATAAAGATGATCCATTCCGTTTAATGGGATTTGGACATAGAGTTTACAAGAATTTCGATCCAAGAGCAAAAATCATTAAAAAAGCAGCCGATGAGGTTTTAAAAACCCTTGGTGTTGACGATCCTATTCTTCAAATTGCTAAAAAACTAGAAGAATCGGCATTGGTTGATGAGTATTTTGTATCAAGAAAATTATACCCAAACGTAGATTTTTATTCGGGTATTATTTACCGTGCATTAGGAATTCCTACAGATATGTTTACAGTTCTTTTTGCAATAGGACGTCTTCCAGGTTGGATAGCACAATGGAAAGAAATGCGTGTTAACAAAGAACCTATTGGGCGACCAAGACAAATCTACACGGGTCATCCGTTAAGAGATTTTGTTGCAATGGAAAAACGATAAACTTATATACTTTTAAATAAAAGCTTCGCTAATTAGCGAAGCTTTTTTATATTTATAGAAAATTATAGTAAATGAAGAAGAAAATAAAAAAAATAATTAGCTTTTTTGTGCCAAAAGGACATTATAAAGACATAATAAAGTTAAAATATTATAATTTTTTTTCAAAGAAAAATGTAGTATTTGGTATTAATTTTGAACCAATAAAATACTTTTCTACAACCTACAATGACTTGAAGTTTAGATCTGTAGATCCTTTGTATAATGTAGTTCCAGATTTTGATTTTTATCAAAATTTCTATAAAGTAAAAGATAATGATGTTATTATTGATGCAGGTTCTAATTGTGGATATCTAGCACTTTTGTTTTCTAAGTTATCCGGTAAAAACGGAAAAGTTTTTGCGTTTGAACCAGATAAGTTTAACATTGATTGTATAGTAGAAAATATAAATCTTAATTCCGATTTAGAGAATACTATTGTAATTGAAGATTTATTAATTTGGAATAAAAATACAGAAATAGATTTTTATGAAGCAGGAACTGTAGGCTCATCGGCAGTATGGATTCCTGAAAATGCTATTTTAGTAAAGAAGAAAGCCATTACAATTGATAGTTGGGTTCAAGAAAATAATATTAAAAAACTTGATTTTATAAAGATGGATATTGAAGGTGCCGAGATTGAGGCTATTGAAGGTTGCTTGGAAACTATAAAAACCTTAAAACCAAATTTTGCAATTGCTTCTTATCATTGGGTTAATGGAGAGCAAACTTACATCAAGCTAGAAAAAATGTTTGAAGAAATGAATTATCCATATAAAACCGTGAAGTTCAATAAAACCGAAATTATAACTTTTGCCGGAAAAATATAATATTTTTTTATAGTTACAAAAGCTTCTTTAAATCGAGTAGCTTTTTTTATATTTGCTACACAATCATCAACCAAATGATGATGTAAATGTTAAAAAGCTATTTTATGCTACAATTAAATGTCAAAAACGAATCATCACGGCTACGAGCAGTTGTGTTAGGTTCAGCCATAAATAATGGGCCATCACCAACTATTGAAGAAGCGTATGATCCAAAATCATTAGAGCACATTCTTGCAGGAACTTACCCTCTAGAAGAAAACATGATTATAGAAATGGAAGCTTTTAATAAGGTTTTTCAAAAATATGATGTACAAGTTTTCCGACCAGAAATGATTGAAAATTACAATCAAATTTTTACGCGTGACATCGGATTTGTAATTGATGATACTTTTATAAAAGCCAATATCCTTCCCGATAGAGAAAGAGAACTAGATGCAATTCAGTATGTTCTTGATCAAATAAATCCTGCAAAAATCGTTCGTCCGCCAGAGGAAGTTCATATTGAAGGTGGCGATGTTATGTTGTGGAACGATTACATTTTTATAGGTACTTACAAAGGTTCAGATTATAAAGATTATATCACAGCACGAACCAATATGCAAGGTGTTGAATATATTAGAAATTTATTTCCAAATAAAATTGTAAAAGAATTTGATTTAGTAAAATCTAAACTAGAAGCGCGTGACAATGCATTACATCTAGATTGTTGCTTTCAACCAGTTGGAACAAACAAAGGAATTATTTACAAAAGTGGTTTCCGTGAAGAAGCAGATTATGTCTATTTAGTACAACTATTCGGAAAAGAAAATCTGTTTCACATTACGCGTGATGAAATGTATAACATGAATTCTAATGTATTTTCAATTGATACAAACGTAGTAGTTTCTGAAAAGAATTTTACTAGATTAAACAATTGGTTGCGCGACCAAGGTTTTACAGTAGAAGAAATTCCGTATGCCGAAATTGCTAAACAAGAAGGACTTTTAAGATGTTCAACGTTGCCCTTAATTCGTGATTAATTCATAAATAATAAAAACGCACTTTTGTGCAAACTAAATAAGCAATAAAATGAACCAAACAACAAACTCAATTTTAATGATTCGTCCAGTTGCTTTCCGAATGAATGAGCAAACGGCGGTAAACAATTATTATCAAAAAGTCCTTGACGGATTAACTCCAGAAAATGTAAATGAAAAAGCACAACAAGAATTTGATGCTTTTGTAAACAAACTCCGAATGGTTGGTGTCGATGTAAATGTAGTTGATGATACTGCAAGTCCAGATACTCCGGATAGTATTTTTCCTAACAATTGGATTTCTTTTCACGAAAATGGTGATGTAGTTTTTTATCCAATGTTTGCCGAAAATCGTCGTGCCGAAAGAAGAGAAGATATTCTTGATATTCTAGAAGACAACGGATTCCAAATTAACGATGGCATTATGGATTATACCGAAGCTGAAGATGATGGATTCTACCTTGAAGGAACAGGAAGTATAGTCCTTGACAGAGAAAACGGAAAAGGATATTGTGCACTTTCACCAAGAGCAGACGAGGAATTATTTATAGAATTTTGCGAAGATTTCGATTTAAATCCAATTATTTTTGAAGCTTATCAAACCGTAAATGGCGAACGTAAACTAATTTATCATACCAATGTAATGATGTGTATTGGCGATACTTTTGCAGTGATTTGTGCTGATTGTATTGATGACAAAAAAGAACGCAAAATGGTTCTTGACAGTTTAAGATCAGACGAAAAAGAAATCATACTTATTACCGAAGATCAAATGAACAACTTTGCAGGAAACATGCTAGAAGTTTTAGGATCAGACGAAAGAAGGTATTTGGTAATGAGCGAATCAGCACACAAAAGTTTAACCAAAAAACAAATTGCACAACTGGAAGAACACATCACCATTTTAAGTTCAAGCCTAGATACAATTGAAGCTTGTGGCGGCGGAAGCGCAAGATGCATGATGGCAGAAATTTTCCTTCCTAAAAAGTAGTTTTTTGTCATTTCGAGCGCAGTCTGGAAAACTTTAAGAAAATCTAAATTCCAATGAAAATTTATTGGAATTTGGATTTTTTTTCGTTTTTTTATCTCGTACCTCGTACCTCAAACTTTGTACCTCAAACTTCGTACATCGTATTTCGTACCTCGTATTTCGTACCTCAAACTTCGTACCTCGTATTTCGTACTTCAAACTTCGTACCTCGTACCTCATTTCACTTCATCGGTTCATTCTTTAAAATGGCATCAATCATTCCTCCAAAAATAAAAAAATGAAACGGAAGCATAGCATACCAATACAATCTTCCAAATAAACCTCTTGGTCTAAAAGTTGCAATTTGGTGCAACGTATTATCTTCGTCAATTCTAAATTCTAACCATGCTTCTCCAGGAACTTTCATTTCGGCAAATAATAACAATCGTTTTTCTTCTTTATTTGCCAATAGAACGCGCCAAAAATCTAAGGCATCGCCATTGTCCAATTGTTTGGGATGCGTTCGTCCTCGTCTTGTGCCAACACCACCAAATAATTTATCAATAAAGCCGCGAAGTTGCCACATCCAATTGCCATAATACCAACCGCGTTCGCCACCAATAGTCCAAATGTTTTGTAAAGCACGTTCAACATCTACAACCTTCCTTGTTTGATGATCTTTCAAACAGCCAAATTTCGGAATTTGTACAAATTTTGAAAAATTATGTCCAAATCGACCACTTACCATGCTGTCTTTCCAACTCGAAATGACTAGATTTTGCTCTATTTTTATAAACGCCAATTTGATGGCATCGACATACGTAATTGGTTTAATTTTAAGCATTTTTTGAAGTCGATTGTCTTTGCAAACAACCTCCATTTTCATACTGTTTACCAAGTTTATCGCAAGTTTGTAGGATGTTGAGGTTACAAAATACAGCCAATAAGAGGACAACTTGGGCGTCATTATTGGGATTGTGAAAATCCATAATTTTACTTTTCTAGTTTTGGCATACAGTAACATCATTTCTTTGTAAGTAATCACATTTGGACCACCAATATCAAACGATTCGTTGTAGCAATCTTCACGTAATAAAACACCAATTAAATACTGAATTACATCGCGAATTGCAATAGGTTGGCACTTGGTTAAAACCCATTTAGGTGTAATCATTACAGGTAGTTTTTCGCATAAATCTCTAATAATTTCAAACGATGAACTGCCAGAACCAACAATAATTCCTGCTCGTAAAACGGTAGTTTTAAAATTTCCTTGGTATAAAATATCTTCTACGTTTTTTCGCGATTGCAAATGTTTAGAAAGTACTTCGGTATTTACAATTCCGCTTAGATAAACCACTTGTTTTACACCAATTTTATTCATGTAAAGATTAAAATTTTCGGCAGAAGAAGCTTCCATAGTGTCAAAATCGGATGTAGAAGAAGACATGGAATGTATTAAATAATAAGCAACGTCTATGTGCATTGGAAGATTTTCAAAGTTTAGTTCTTCTAGAAAATCAACTTCCCAAACGGTGATTGCGTTGAGCGTTGCTTTGTCAAGTCCAAGTCGGTTTTGGTCGCGAACACAACACACAACTTGATGACCTTGCGATAAAAGTTCGGGCAACAACCTTCGTCCAACATAGCCATTGGCACCAGTTAAAAGTATTCTCATAAGTTTAATTTATATAAAGTTAAACAAAAAAACACTTCAACACTAGTTAAATTCCTCTAACAATACTTAAAATAGAACTTATAATATATTGAATTCCAATTGCAATGGTCAAAAATCCAATGATTCTTGAAATAGCAACAATTCCCGACGAACCTAAAATTTTAGCTAAATAATGAGCGCTTCTCAAAATTATGAAAATTAAAAAAGCTACAGATAAAATGGCCAAGCAAGAAGATATAATTTCTGCAGTAGTATGATGTTCTTGATAGTAAGCGATCAATAACGAAATAGAGCCTGGGCCGGCCAACATGGGCATTGCTAATGGCGTAAGTGCAATATCGTTTCTAGTTTGAATTTCTTCTTCAACTTTTTTATTGATTCCTTTATTCTTGTTGAATTTTCCATTAAGCAATGAAAAACCCGAACTTGCAATGATAATTCCTCCAGCAATTCTAAGTGCTGGAATCGTTATTCCAAAAAACTTCAACACATATTGACCAATAAAAAAAGAAATTATTAAAATAATAAAAACATTAATGGCAGTCCAAATGGCAACTCTTGAGCGTTCTTGCTTTGTATAATCTTGAGTTAATCCTACAAAAATTGGTACAGTGCCAATTGGGTTTAAAACCGAAAATAATGCCGCTAATAAAAAAATAAATACTTCCATAATTTTTCAGTAAATGTAGTTTGCTCAATTATAACAAAGTTAAAATTAAAAACAACGTAAAGTTAATTTCTGCTCTAAAAACCACTTAATTTTGTACTTTTGTATTATGAAATTGCAACAACACTACTTTTGTTGAAAACAAATTTCAAATGGAGCAACACTACCTGCCAGACGGCAAAGAGGTAAATGTTCTCTAAAAAATAACTTTTACATTTATGAAAAATAAGAAAACACTAGTTCTTGGTGCATCAACTAAGCCAGAAAGATATGCTTTTAAAGCCATTACAATGCTTGTAGAAAAAGGACATTCGGTACTTGCGATAGGTCAAAATCAAGGCGAAGTTGCCGGAATTTCTATTAGAACCAAAAACATTCCTTTGTCTAATATTGATACGGTTACTTTATATTTAAATCCTGGTCGTCAACGTGATTATTACAATTACATTATAGAAACCAAACCTAAGCGAGTAATTTTTAATCCAGGAACCGAAAATCCGGAGTTTTATCAATTGCTAAAAGTTAATAATATAAAAATTGAAGAAGCTTGTACCTTAGTTTTATTGACGACCAATCAATATTAGAGAATTATTCTGTTGTTGAGGTATTTATTTCAATCCAATAGCCATCTGGATCTTGAAAATAAATTTGTTTAACGCCATCTGCTCTGGTTGTTATGGTGTTAATTTTTCCTGACCAATCGGAGTAAATGATGTTTTTGGCATTTAATTCTTTTAGTAATGCGTCAATATTAGAAATTGTAAATGCAATATGAACGGCTTTGTTTAGTACAACTTCTCCTTTAATTGTTGATATTAAATGAAGTTCTTTTCCGTCGTTAAGGCTCATCCAGCGAATTCCTTCTTTTTTGGTTTTGTTTGTTATTTCTTCAAGATTAAGAATGTTTTTATAAAAAGCAACCGATTTTTCTACGTCTTTAACCGAGATAGCAATGTGGTCTAATTTTAATGAATAATTGTTATTTACTTGCGCATTTGAAGCCATAGTAATAATAAATAATGCAATTATAAAAGCGTTTTTTTTCATTTTATTTAAAATTTATGTGTAATTATCCTATTGATTTTTTTAGCTTTTTATACAATTATTGAGAATTATATTCAATTCTTGATGTTTATTTATTGTCATAAAATGACCTCCATTATTTACTTTTACATCAGATTTTACAAATTGAATTGGTAAAATTTTATCCGATGTTCCATGAATGTGTTTTATGTTGTTAGGCACAAATGTATTCTTCCAATTGACAATTATAGCAATTGCCCATTTTAAAAAGTTTTCATCGGTATCTTTCAAAATTTCAGTTAACAGTTTTTTGTCCTCTTTATTTGAAATTCCGAACAACCAAAAGCTTAAGAAATTTGCTTTCTTCATGAATTTTGTTGGAAGTAATTTATGAAATTTGAAAAATCCTGCAAACCGATAATAAAAAGGCAATTCATTTTTAGTTTTTACTGAAGCAATTATAATTATTTTTTCGGCTTCAATACATTTTCCAACTTCTACAGCCATTATTCCGCCAAAAGACAACCCTATTAAAATTGGGTTTTTAGTTGTGATTTGTTGAGACAATCTTTTAGCATATTTTTCAATTGTTTCCTTTTTATTTGGAACAATCCAATCAACAAAAGTTGCATTATAGTTTGAAAAATCTAAATATTTAAAGACTCTTTTATCAGCTCCAAGTCCGCTAAAGATATAAATATTTTTCATGTTTTCTATGTTATTCTCTAAAATCTAGTTTCGCTAGTTGCCGGTTTGCTAATTGCCCATAATCCTAGAAATGTAATCATTCCGTTTAATATAATTAGCTCGTTGTCAATTACATAATCTCCTAAAAGTAATTTTGAATTTTGAGAAATCAAGAAACAAATTGCTGGCGAAATTAAACAAATAAACGGAACCAATTTATCATGAACCGTTTTAGATTTTACAAACAATCCAAAAGCGTACAATCCTAAAAGTGGTCCGTAAGTGTAGGAAGCAATCTTGAAAACCATTTTCACAACCGAATCATCATTGATCGCATTGAAAACAATTATTACCAAAAACATCAAAATTGAAAATCCAACATGAACGAAATGTCTAGTTCTTACAATGTTGGGTTTGTTTTGATTTTCAGATTTATCCATGCCTAAAAAATCAACACAAAAAGAAGTGGTCAAGGCAGTTAAAGCACTATCTGTAGTTGCAAAAGTTGCAGCTGTCAATCCTAATAAAAATACAATAGTTGGAATAATACTTAAATGATTTATGGCTATTTCTGGAAATAGCAAATCGGTTCTTGCAACGTCATTAACCATAGGAACTTGAATTCCGTTTTTATCAGCATAGATGTAAAGTAAGGCGCCAACACTTAAAAAGAAAATATTAATTAGCACAAAAACGCCTGTAAAAGTAAACATGTTTTTCTGTGCTTCACCAATGTTTTTGCAACTTAAATTCTTCTGCATTAAATCTTGATCCAATCCAACGGTTGCAATGGTAACAAAAATTCCACCCAAAATTTGTTTCCAAAAATAAGTGCCTTTTAAATAATCTTCAAAGAAAAATACTTTAGAATAATTGCTATTTTTTACAGCTTCAAATGCTTCAATAACATTTAAATTTAAGCTTCTGCAAATGAAGAATATCGTTAGGAAAACAGAAGAAATTAAGAAAAAAGTTTGCAATGTATCGGTAATAATTATGGTTTTCAATCCGCCACGATAGGTGTAAGCAAATATCAACGCAAGCGAAATTAAAACGGTAATCGCAAACGGAATTCCCAACGCATCAAATACATATTTTTGCAATACAAAAACTACTAAATATAATCTAAAAGCTGAGCCAATTGTTCGTCCAATTAAGAAAATTGTTGCGGCAGTTTTATAACTAACAATTCCCAATCGTTGTTCAATATATCCATAAATTGAAGTTAAATTCATGCGGTAGTACAACGGAAGCAAAACTTTGGCAACAATAATAAAACCAATAGCGCAACCAATAACAAATTGAAAATATTTAAACTGTAAATCGGGATTTCCAACTTCGCCAGGAACCGAAATAAAAGTAATTCCAGAAATGGCTGTACCAATCATTCCGAAAGCAACCAAATACCATTTGGAGTTTTTATTGGCTTTAAAAAAAGTATCATTATCAGAACTTTTCTTGCTTACAACTCTCGAAATAAAGATTAATAATCCGAAATAAATTGCAATTAAAGTTAGAATTCCTATTGGCGACATAATTGGTTGTTTTTTATTTTAATATAATTTTAAATGTTTTTCGGTTTAAATTCTCGTCAAAAGCTAGTAAGAAATAAATTCCGGCGGCATAATTTTCTAGACTAATTTGTTCAATTGCTTTAGAATTTATTATTTTAAATTCCTTGACTGATTTTCCATATATGTCTATTAAATTTATGGAGTAAACCATTTCGGCATTAGAAAGAAAAAAAACATTACGCTCATTAGAAGCATATATTTTTAAATTATCTAAAGATTGTTTAGGGTGTTTAGTTTTGATTTCTAGATAAGTACAGTTCGAGATAGAGTCTAGTTGCGAGTAGATTACTTTTTTATCTTTAAAAAAACAACTCAATTGACCAACGCTATTTATATCTGGATTTCCTCCGGGTGCATTTATTAAAGATTTAGATCCAATTCCTTCTATCCATACTGGATTTCCGTTAGATAATTGATTGTTTGATGCTGGAGAAAAATAAAAATGTTTATACTTTATGTTATTTTCTAATGGCTTCATTCTAATGGAGTCTAGAACATATTTTCCGCCGTTTTGAGGAAAAGGACTTAAAGGATTTGCCATATTAAATTGGGCACCTTCTAAAAGAGAAAAATCATACAATAAATATTCGGAAATTGAATTTTCATTAATTTTAGACAGGTACACTTTTTTTGTATTTATCTCTTCGCGCAATAAAAAAGTTCTTGAATTATAGTGATAACCATCTAATATTTTATAGTTTTTTCCATTTACAATTGTATCGCCATCTGTATAATAAACATCTGAAATGCATCCAAAATAACAAGTTGTAAAATGCCATTGTGTTGGTGCATCCAAAAGTGGTTTGTAGGATTGACCGTAAGATATTGAAAATAGTAATAAAAAGAGCAATTTGTAGCTATTGTTCATTTAAGTTGGTTGAAATAGATAACAAATATAATTTTTTTATCTATATAAAAAAGGAATTAAAATATGGAATTCTAATTTTAAAATAAATCAATATTATTTGATTATCACTTTTTTAAATTTTCTAAATGACTAACTTTGTAAAATGGAATTTTCATCAAAACTATTAGAAAAAGCGGTCAATGAAATGGCGCAATTACCAGGAATTGGCAAGCGTACAGCATTGCGATTGGTATTACATTTATTAAAACAACCAGCCGAGCAAACCCATTATTTATCGCAAGCAATAACTACAATGCGCGATGATGTAAAGTTTTGTGCAAATTGCCACAATATTTCCGATGTTGAAGTATGTGAAATTTGTTCAAATACATCTAGAAATCAAAAAATAATATGTGTTGTAGAAGACATTCGCGATGTTATGGCTATTGAAAATACCAATCAGTTTAAAGGATTGTACCATGTTCTAGGCGGAAAAATATCTCCCATAGATGGCGTTGGTCCAAGTCAATTAAATATTACAACCTTAGTAGATAAGGCTAAATCTGGTGCAATTGAAGAAGTTATATTTGCTTTAAGCTCAACTATGGAAGGCGATACAACTAATTTTTATGTTTTTAAACAAATAAAAGAATTTAATATTAAAACATCAACAATAGCACGAGGAATAGCAGTTGGCGATGAGTTGGAATATGCAGATGAAGTAACCCTAGGACGCAGTATTTTGCACAGAATACCATTTGAAATTTCACTTAAAAATAATTAAATCAATATTCTATAACAACTTTTTTGTTTTTAGATTTGAAAAACTATCTTTGTTTGCTAAAATTATTTTATAGAATGAACAATCGAATTTTCTACATACTGCTTGCAATTGGAATTTTATTTACTTCATGCGTGCCTACCAAAGATTTAATTTATTTACAAGACAATGGAACTGCAAGTCAAGATGCTGTTGTTGAAACTAATATTAAACCTTACAGATTGCAAACAAATGACGTTTTAAATTTGAGTATAAAAGCACTTGATGAACGTTTAGTTGAAATTTTTTCGGGAAGTAAATTGCAATTAACACCCACAGCAGAGTCTATGTATTTTGTAGGATACACGGTAGATGACCATGGTAACATACGAATTCCAATATTGGGTGAGGTAAATGTTTTAGGGTTTACGGTAGAAGACGTTAGAAAAAAAATTGAAACACAATTACTAACCGATTATTTTAAAAAAGAGGCACAACTGTTTGTAAGTGTTAAATTGGCAGGTTTTCGATATACTGTTAATGGTGAGGTTGGTATTACTGGATCTAAAATTTTATATCAAGATAAAGTTACTATTCTTGAAGCTATTGCCAACTCTGGTGATATAACAATTACTGGTGATAGAAAAGATGTAAAAGTAATACGACAATTTCCTCAAGGTGCAGAAACTTTTAGCATTGATCTGACCAATATTAACGCTATGAAATCTAATGTATATTACTTGCAACCTGGCGATTATATTTATGTAAAACCACTTAAACAAAAAACTTGGGGCACAGGAAAGACAGGCATAGAATCACTTGGAACTATTATTACCTTACTTTCACTGGCTACTACAACTTTTTTATTACTTAAAAATTAAAAATTTTCAATAATGTTAGATATAAAAGATTTTTCTTTTTTTGAAAACCAAAATAGCTTCGATTTCAAAGGATTTTTGATAAAAACTGGTAGTTATTGGAAATGGTTTATTTTAGGATTGGTAGTTTCTCTAGTAATTGCGCATCAAATTAATATTAGAAAACAAAAAATATATGCCCTTGAAACCACAATGGCAATAAAAGAACAAGAGAATCCACTTTTTACATCAAATACAAGTTTGGTTTTTAATTGGGGCGGAACTTCAGATCAAGTTCAAACTATTGCAACATCTATTAGATCTCGTTCTCATAATGAATTGGTTGTAGATAAAATTCAGTTTTATATTGATTATCTTCAAGAACAAAAATATTTTACCAAAGATGTTTATGGTAGTACTCCGTTTGTTGTAAATATAGATAAATCTAAAAATCAAATTCTTGGTGTGCCTATAAACATAGTTTTTATTTCGCCATCTGTGTATGAAATTAGAATTAGTTTTAAATACAATACTACGCCAGTAATTAATTATTCTACCAATGTTAGCGATTCTCAATCGGTAGCAACTGGTGAATTTGTAAAACGTTTTAAAGTAGGTCAACCAGTAAATCTTCCTTTTTTAAATTGGACATTAGACATTAAAGGCGCACCAGGAAATTATGTAAATGAGGCCTATATTGTTAAAATGAATTCGTTTGATGATGTAGTCTCCAATTATAAAAATGTAAGCGTTGTTATTGATGAAAAAGCAGGATCAATAATTAGACTTTCTATGCAAGGAACAAACAAAGCAAGAATAGTTGATTATTTAAATGAAACGGTTAAGATGTTAATGAAAAGACAACTTGAAACTAAAAATCTATTTGCAGAAAACACAATAAAATATATTGATACTACGCTAACTTTAATGGAAAACAGCTTAAAAGTTGCGACAGATGATTTAAAAGATTTTAGTAAAGATAAAAATATTGTAGAAATAGAGAAGCGAGGCGAAACCTATCAAGGGCAAATTCTTGAACTTGATGTTGCCAAGGATGTTGTAGAGCGAAAAATAAATTATTACAACAATTTAAGTAATTATTTAAGAAGCAGTAATGACTACTCAAGACTTCCTGCGCCATCTGTTGCAGGTATAGAAGATGGAAATGTAATAGGTAATGTTGCTAAACTTATTCAGCTTTCTGTAAGAAGATCAGAAATGTCGTATTCTGTAAAGAGTGAAGTAATGTTTAATGCCATTGATAACGAAATTACAGCACTTAAAAAAGTTTTGTTAGAAAACATTAGCGCAGCAAAAGCATCCATTCAATTTGAATCTAGTCAAGTTAACGGAAAAATAAATCAAGCAGAAAATAAAATAAAAAGATTGCCAGAAGAAAGTCAAGATTACCTTAAAATAATGAGGAAATTTAATCTTAGCAACAGTGTTATTGATGCCTATTTACAAAAAAGAAATGAAGCCCAGATTGTAAAAGCAGCTAATCTTTCGGACATTCAAATTATTGATCCTGCTAAAGATATAGGTGCAGGATTAATTGGTCCAAGAACAGGAGTGAACTATGTTATTGCAATATTTGCCGGAATATTGATACCTTTATTGGTAGTGTTTTTAGTGTTTTTTATAAATAATTCTATCCAAAATACAGACGACATTAGCTCTTTAACTAGTATTCCGCTTATTGGAGTAGTAGGGTTAAAGCATACAGATACAAATTTAGCCGTTTTTGAAAAACCTAAATCGGCTTTGTCGGAATCCTTTAGGGCAATTCGATCGTCACTTCAATTCTTATATAAAAAGCAGAATTTAATGGGCACTAAGACATTAATGTTAACATCATCAGTAAGTGGAGAAGGTAAAACATTTTGTTCTATTAACATTGCAACCGTATTCGCAATGAGCGAAAAGAAAACGGTAATTGTAGGATTGGATTTAAGAAAGCCAAAAATATTTGATGACTTTAACCTTAAAAATGATTCGGGTGTTGTTAATTATTTAATTGGTCAAATGTCACTTGATGAAATTGCCCAAAAAACGAAAATTCCTTATTTAGATGTAATTACATCTGGACCAATTCCACCCAATCCATCAGAACTTATTATGGGCGATAGTATGACCGATTTTATGCATGCCCTAAAAGAAAAGTACGACTATATAATATTAGACACACCTCCAGTAGGATTAGTAACAGATGCGGTAGAATTATCGGCTTTTGCAGATGTAACACTTTATGTAATGAGACAAAATTTCACCAAAAAAGAAATGGTAAACTTGTTAAATAATAGAGTGCGAAGAGACGAACTTAATAATGTAAGTATTATACTAAACGGATTTGAAAATAAAGCCAAATATGGTGCAGGTTATGGTTATGGATATGGCTATGGCTATGGAGCATATTCTAATGGATATCATGAAGAAGATGCACCCAAAAATATCTTTATAAAACTGTACAATCAATTTTTTAAAAAGGCAAGAAGAGACTAAAGAATGCAAGATAACCAAACTAAAATATTAATAACTGGCGGAGCAGGATTTATAGGTTCCAATTTATGTGACTACTTTTTAAGTAAAGGAAATCATGTAGTATGTTTAGATAATTTTGCTACTGGTCATCGTTATAATATTGAGCATTTGTTGGCAAATGATAATTTCAAATTGATAGAAGGCGATATAAGAAACTTAAACGATTGTATTAAAGCTACGAGCAATGTAGATTATGTATTGCATCAAGCAGCACTCGGATCTGTGCCAAGGTCAATAGAAAATCCTATTATAACCAATGATGTAAACGTTTCTGGATTTTTAAACATGCTAATGGCTTCTAGAGACAACGGCGTTAAACGATTTATTTTTGCTGCCAGTTCATCTACTTATGGTGATTCTCAGGAGTTACCAAAAAAGGAAGATAGTATAGGAAAACCATTATCACCATACGCAATTACCAAATACGTAAACGAATTGTATGCCGATGTTTTTAGCAAAACATACGGTTTGGAAACTATAGGACTTAGATATTTTAATGTTTTTGGTAGAAATCAAGATCCAAACGGTGCTTATGCCGCAGTAATTCCGAAATTTGTAATGCAATTGATGAAAAAAGAAAGTCCTATTATTAATGGTGACGGAAATTATTCAAGAGATTTTACCTACATAGATAATATTATTCAAGTCAATGAATTGGCAATGAATACTAAAGATAAAACGGCAATAAATACAGTGTACAATGCAGCTTATGGCGATAGTATTACACTAAATGATATGGTAGTTTTAATAAAAAAATACTTGTCGGAGTTTGATCCTTCAATAGAAAATGTTGAAATTATCTATGGGCCAAAAAGAGTAGGCGATATTGCACACTCATTGGCAAGCATAGAAAAAGCAAGAACAAAACTAAATTATGAACCAAAATACTCATTTCAGTTAGGACTTAAAGAAGCTGTAAAATGGTATTGGGAAAATTTAAAATAAAATTAGAATGAAAATTACAAATATTTGTTGCATTGGTGCTGGTTATGTTGGAGGTCCAACTATGGCAATTATAGCCCAAAAATGCCCTCACATTAAAGTAACTGTTGTTGACTTAAACGAAGATAGAATTGCTAGATGGAATGATACAAACCTAGATAATATTCCAGTTTATGAACCAGGATTGGGTACTATTGTTGGTGAATCAAGAGGTAAAAATTTATTTTTTTCTACCCAAGTAGATAAAGCAATTGATGAAGCACAAATAATATTTATATCTGTAAACACACCTACAAAAACCTATGGTTCTGGAAAAGGAATGGCAGCCGATTTAAAATACATAGAACTTTGTGCAAGACAAATCGCTAGAGTATCCAAGGACGATAAAATTGTTGTAGAAAAATCTACCTTGCCTGTAAGAACAGCCGAAGCTATAAAAAATATTTTGGACAATACCGGTAATGGTGTACAGTTTCAAATATTATCTAATCCTGAGTTTCTTGCAGAAGGAACAGCAGTTGAAGATTTATTAAAACCAGACCGAGTTTTAATTGGTGGTGACACAACACCCGAAGGACAAAAAGCCATAAAAGCATTAGTCGATATCTATGCCAATTGGGTTCCAAATGATAAAATACTTACAACCAACGTTTGGTCATCTGAATTGTCTAAACTAACTGCCAACGCCTTTTTGGCTCAAAGAGTTTCTTCAATAAATGCAATGTCTGAACTGTGTGAAAAAACAGGTGCCGATGTAAATGAAGTGGCTAGAGCAATAGGAATGGACAGCAGAATAGGATCTAAATTTTTAAAAGCATCTGTTGGTTTTGGTGGATCATGCTTTCAAAAAGATATATTGAATTTAGTGTACATCTCTAAATCTTTTGGATTGCATCAAGTTGCCGATTATTGGGAACAAGTTATAATAATGAATGACCATCAAAAAAGAAGATTTTCCAAAAATATTGTAAGCACTTTATACAATACCATTGCCGATAAAAAAATTGCATTTCTAGGTTGGGCATTTAAGAAAGATACCAACGACACAAGAGAATCTGCAGCAATATATGTAGCCGATGATTTAATAAATGAACAAGCAAATATTGCCGTATATGATCCTAAAGTTACCCACACTCAAATACTTTCAGATTTAGATTATCTAGAAACTAGAACTACAGATCAAAATAAAAAATTCATAACTTCTTTCAATGATCCTTATGAAGCGTGCAAAAATGCTCATGCCATTGCAATTCTTACCGAATGGGACGAATTTAAAGAATACGACTGGCAAAAAATATATGATAGCATGTTAAAACCTGCCTTCGTATTTGACGGAAGAAACCTACTTGATGGTGCAAAATTGAAAGCTATTGGATTTCAATACCAAGAAATAGGATCATAATAAACGCATAAGTTTACCTCGATATTTTTTTTATGAAAACAAAAATTGGAATAATAGGATTAGGATATGTTGGTTTGCCATTGGCACGACTTTTTGCAACAAAATATGCTGTTGTAGGATTTGATATAAATCAAAATAGGGTAGACAATTTAAACTCAGGAATTGATGCAACACTAGAAGTAGATAAAGAAACACTTCAAAAAGTACTTGTAAACAAACCGCTAGAAGAAATAGGACTTTATTGTTCTACTAATATTGACGATATTGCACAATGTAATTACTACATAATTACGGTTCCAACACCAGTTGATAAAAACAACAGACCCGATTTAACACCACTTTACAAATCTAGTGAAACAGTTGCCAAAGTATTGTCTAAAGGCGATATTGTAATTTATGAATCTACGGTATATCCTGGGTTAACAGAAGAAGAATGTGTGCCTGTTCTAGAAAAAATAAGCAAGCTAAAATTCAATACCGACTTCTTTGCAGGATATTCACCAGAACGAATTAATCCAGGAGATAAAGAACATACAGTAGATAAAATTTTAAAAATCACTGCCGGATCAACTCCCGAAACAGGAATTAAAGTAAATGAACTTTATAAATCTGTTATCACAGCAGGAACACATCTAGCACCATCCATTAAAGTTGCCGAAGCTGCCAAAGTAATAGAAAATTCGCAAAGAGATATAAACATTGCTTTTGTAAATGAGCTGGCAAAAATCTTTAATATTTTAGATATAGACACACATGCCGTTTTAGAAGCAGCAGGGACAAAATGGAATTTTTTAAATTTTAAACCAGGATTAGTTGGCGGTCATTGCATTGGTGTTGATCCCTATTATCTTGCCCAAAAAGCACAAGAAGCAGGTTACCATCCAGAAATTATTCTTGCAGGAAGAAGATTAAACGATAGCATGGGCGAATATGTGGCTTCTAGAATTGTAAAACTTATGATTAAAAAAGCAATTCCTGTTAATCACTCCAAGTTATTAATGCTCGGAATTACATTTAAAGAAAATTGTCCCGATGTAAGAAACACTAAAATTGTTGATGTTATTAGAGCATTAAACGATTATGGAATTGAAGTTTCTATTTATGATCCTTGGGCTAATCCTAGTGAAGTAGCACACGAATATAAATTAATTACAACAGATAAAATTCCGAACAATAAATATGATACTATTGTCTTAGGCGTAGCTCACAATGAGTTTTTAAACCTAGATTTAGACCAATTTAAAAAAGAAAATACCGTTGTGTATGATGTTAAAGGAGTACTTACTTGTCCAATAGACGGAAAACTATAACTTATGAAAAAAATTTTAATTACAGGAGGAGCAGGTTTTATAGGTTCTCATGTTGTAAGACTATTTGTAACTAAATATCCAAATTGTCAAATAGTTAATCTAGATGCGCTAACCTATGCAGGAAATTTAGAAAACATTGCCGACATAGAAAAAGCACCCAATTATACCTTTATAAAAGGCGATATTGTAGATGATACTTTTATAAACAATTTATTTCATGAACATCAATTTGATGGTGTACTTCATCTAGCGGCAGAGTCTCATGTTGATCGTTCTATTGTAGATCCGTTGAGTTTTGTAAAAACAAATGTTATAGGAACAATGAATTTGTTAAATGCAGCCAAGACCATCTGGAAAGATAATTATGAAGGAAAACGCTTTTATCATATATCTACAGACGAAGTTTATGGCTCTTTGGGAGCAACAGGATTGTTTACCGAGACCACAAGTTACGATCCCAATTCGCCATATTCTGCATCCAAAGCCAGTTCAGATCATTTTGTTCGTGCCTATGGTGAAACCTATGGATTACCTTATGTAATTACCAACTGTTCTAATAATTATGGACCCAATCATTTTCCCGAAAAATTAATTCCGCTTTTTATAAACAATATTATAAACAACAAGCCTTTACCAGTTTATGGTGACGGAAAATATACCCGAGATTGGCTCTTTGTAGAAGATCATGCCGTTGCAATTGATCTTGTTTTTCATCAAGGAAAAAATCATGAAACCTACAATATTGGCGGATTTAACGAATGGCAAAACATCAACCTCATAAAATTACTTTGTAAAATAATGGATGAAAAACTAGGTCGTGCTCCAGAAACATCATTGCAATTAATTACCTATGTAAAAGATAGACCAGGACACGATTTAAGATATGCCATTGATGCCTCTAAAATTAATACAGAATTAGGATGGAAACCTTCAGTAACATTTGAACAAGGTCTAGAAAGAACAATAGATTGGTATTTATCTAATGACGAATGGCTAAAAAATGTAACCTCAGGCGAATATCAAAAATACTATCAAAAACAATACAATTAGGCACAATTTTTTCAACTAAAAATTAGTAGAGCAATCGTTAATAGACTTATTTTTAAAAATATTTTTTATAGATAAACAACAATACAAATGATAGTTGTATCTTTAATATTGAAACCTTGTTTTTTATACAAACATAAAGTAGCATAAAAACCAAACAACCAGTTGCGATACCATAAAAAGAAGATACTTTCATGACAATAATTTCAGTAATTATTCCTGTTTTTAATGCCCAATTGCACCTTGATAAATGCATACAATCGCTTTTGGATCAAACAGAAAAACAATGCGAATTTATTTTTGTCAATGATGGATCTACAGACAATAGTCAGCACATACTAGAATCCTATAAAGTACAAGACGATAGAATAAAAATAATAAATCAAAAAAATCAAGGTGTAAGCGTAGCAAGAAACAACGGATTAAAAATTGCTCAAGGTAACTACATAGGTTTTGTCGATGCCGATGATTTTATAGAAAATGACTACTATCAAAAAATGTATTCTAGTGCTATAAATCACGAAATTGATATTGTAATTTGTAAATATTTTTCATCACAAGGCACACACCAATTTATATCCAGTCATCCATTTGATGAAAATATAATCTTAGAAAAACAGTTTATTCAAAAGGAAATTATACCCTATTTTATTGGAAATGAAAATTTGAATTCAATATGGAATAAATTATATAAAAAAGAACTCATTATTGATAATAAAATTGAGTTTCCAAAAGGAATTGCTCTGGGTGAAGACGGATTATTTAATGCCAATTGCTTTTCAAAATCAAGTAAAGTTTTTTTTTTAAATTATACAGGTTATCACTATCTAGAAGTTGCAGGAAGTGCCACAAGAGACTTTCAAACTAAAAATTATTTTAATAGAATTGAACAAGAATATCAATACGATTATGCTTCTTTAGACACCACATTTTTATCATTTGATACCATAGATTTTTTAAAAGCCAAAAAATTCATTACTAAAATTAGTTCTCTTTTTCATGAATATTACAATTCTGATAATAAATTGGATAAAGATCAAATAAAGAAATTAGTAGCAGAAATTCTTAACAATAAAACAACAATAGCCCTATTAAATAAGTACTATAACGTTCTATTTTCGCAAAAATCTAAATACGAGAAAATCATTTTATTTGGATTAAAATATAAATGTCCAATCTTAATTTATAGTGCAATAAAATACAGTAATTTTAGAAATAAAAAATAAATAGCAAACTGCCACTAATAATTAGTTTATTGAAAATAAATACAAGTAAATAAAAGGCGAGACAACATATTACCTCTAAAAAATAAATTTTTACTTTATGAAAATATTAATGTTTTTCCATGCCGGAAGTTTAAATCGTGGTTGCGAAGCAATAGTGCGTTCTGCGGTAGATTTAATTAAAGCTAAAAATCCAAATGCTACAATAAATCTAGCATCGTTTAATCCACAATCAGATCAACTAATTCCTACTATTGATAAAATTTTTGATGCTACAGAATTTGAAATTCCTTTACTATCTTTCAATGGAATTATTTCTGCATTAAAAGTGAAATTCCAAAAAGACGAAACATTTTTAGAACGCGCTAAATTCAAGAAAATAATAGATTTAATACCTCAACACGATGTTTTTCTTTCTATTGGTGGCGACAATTATTGTTATGGCGAACAAACATGGATTTATGAAATAGATCGATTGATAAAAAAAGCTGGTAAAAAACTAGTACTTTGGGGTGCATCCATTGGTGATGAAGATTTGTCTCAACCCAAAATTAATGACTTGCAATCTTTCGATTTAGTGTTAGCAAGAGAAAGTCTAACGTATGAAATTCTAAAAAATAAAGGAATAAAAAATATTAAACTAGTGGCAGACGGCGCTTTTAATATGCAAAAAGAAGAAATGCCATTGCCTAGTGATTGGAAAATAGGCGACACAATAGGGTTTAATTACAGTCCATTGGTTTGGAAAAAGAATAAAGAGTCTAAAAAAGCGGCCTTCAATTTAATACACCATATAATTTCATCAACAACCATGACAATTGCATTTACGCCACATGTAATGGTGCCGGGAAATGATGATTATGAAGTTTTACAAGAATTTTACAACGAATTTAAAGCTACCGGCAGGGTTTTATTATTACCAAATAATTTGAACGCCATTCAATACAAAGCGTTTATTTCTAAAATGAGATTTTTTATTGGCGCTAGAACTCATGCTACAATTGCCGCCTATTCTACTTTAATTCCAACAATGGTTTTGGGTTATAGCATTAAATCTAAAGGAATTGCCAAAGATATTTTTGGCGAAGAAAAATTGGTTTTAAGCATTACCGAAATATCGGATAGTCAAAAATTAATTGCAAAATTCGACGAAATGGTTGCGCAAGAAAAAGAAATTATAACCATCTTAGCCAATAAAATTCCTGAAATAAAAAATAATGCTAAAAAAGCAGCCCATTATCTATTCGAAATTATTTAAATGAAGAAAAAAATCCTATTTGTAATTCCTAGTCTGCAAGCTGGTGGTGGCGAAAAGAGCTTAATTAATTTGCTCCATACCATCGATTTTAATAAATTTAAAGTAGATCTAGTTTTATTAAACAAATCAGGTATTTTTCTAAAATTGGTACCAAGTCAAGTTACTATAATTACATTAAATGACGACTACAATACGTTTGTAAAGAGTATTTTTTTATCGGTAATTGGTTTTATTAAACAAGGCAAAATTAGTTTGGCAATTTCCCGAATTCTATTTACTATCAACAATAATTTTATTAAAAACTTAGGAAAATCCGAGCAGAAAAGCTGGAAATATCTATCTAAATCAATAACTAAATTACCAACACAATACGACACTGCCATTGGTTTTCTAGAAAAATCATCCATTTACTTTGCTGTGGATTGCGCTAGTGCAAAAAAGAAAATCGGATTCATTCACAACGATTATACTAAATTAGATTTAGACGCCTCATTTGATGCTAAATATTTTCATGTTTTAACAACTATTGCTACTGTTTCAGAGGAATGTGCTGCCGTTTTAAAAAAGACATTTCCCAGTCAATCTAACAAAGTTGAGGTTATTTACAACATCGTTTCCTCGGCTATCATCACTAAATTGGCAAACGATAAAATTGAAATCGATCAATCGCAACCAATCCTACTTTCAATTGGAAGATTGCATGCACAAAAAGGTTTTGATTTCGCAATTGATTCGGCTCAAATTTTAAAACAAAATAAAGTACCTTTCAAATGGTTGATTATTGGAGAAGGCGCAGAACGAATTTCTCTAGAAAAAGCGATACATGAAAAAGATTTAAAAGAGAATTTTATTTTATTAGGATTGAAAGAAAATCCGTATCCCTATCTAAAAGCGGCAACAATTTATGTTCAGCCTTCTCGATATGAAGGAAAGTCAATTGCAATTGATGAAGCCAAAATTTTGAATAAACCAATATTAGTAACCAATTTCTCTACTGCAAAAGATCAAATAAGCGATACTTTAAATGGATTAATTGTAGCAATAGATGCCGTTTCTATTGCTAACGGAATTCAACATCTGTTAGAAAATGAAACCTTAAGACACACTTTAAGTTCCAATTTAAAAAAGGAAGAATTAGGAACCGAGTCAGAAATTGATAAATTGTATAGCTTTTTATAAAGTAACATGAAAAAAGAAATCCTTTTTATATGCAATAATTTAAATTGTGGTGGTGCCGAAAAAGCGCTTATATCACTCTTACAATCAATTGATTATTCTAAATATAATGTTGATTTATTTGTTTTTAGACATGAAGGCGTCTTCTTTGAAAATGTTCCCAAAGAAGTTACCATTTTAAAAGAAGAAAAAATCGTTTCTTATTTATATTCAAGTACAAAAAGTGCACTTTCTAGAGCAATAAAAAACCTTAATTTTAAAGCTATTTATCTTAGAATTGCCTTGTTTTTCTTGTCAAAAAAATATAAAAGTGGCGTCATAATAGAACAATATTTTTGGAAACACTATGCCAAAGCATTACCAAAATTGAATAAAAGTTATGATGTAGCAATTGGTTTTCAAGAAAAAAATCCAATTTATTTTTGCGTTGATAAAGTTACTGCATCTCTCAAAATAGGATGGATTCACACCGATTTAGAAAAATTAGAAATAGATTTAGACAACGAACTGTATTATTTTGATAAATTAAATTATATTACAACAGTTTCTGATGGATTGAGTGATCGATTAAAAATGAAATTACCTCAATTTGCATCTAAAATTACAACAATTGAAAATATTATTTCATCTAGAATTATAAACGATTTAAGTAAAGAAGCAATCAATTTTAAGTTTGATAATGACTACTTTAATATAATTTATGTAGGTAGAATTGCGCAAGAAAAAGGTCTTTTTATGGGATTAGAAGCAGTAACTCTTCTAGTTAAAAAAGGATTTAAAATTAGATGGTACCTCATTGGTGAAGGAAACCAAAAAGAGCAACTTATAGATATTGCAAATAAAAATAATGTTGCCAACAGTTTATTTTTCTTAGGTTTAAAAAGCAACCCATATCCTTATATTTTAAATGCAGACTGTTTTTTACTGCCTTCTTTTTATGAAGGAAAATCTATTTCTCTTGAAGAAGCTAAACTGTTGCATAAACCAATTGTAATTACCAATTTTAGTTCGGCACAAGACCAAATAAAAGATGGGTTTACGGGTCTAATTGCTGCAATGGACGCTAATGCAATTGCAAGTAAGTTAGAACAATTAATTTCTGATGAAAAGTTGCAATTATCATTTAAAGATAATTTAAAAAATAGTGTAATTGGAACCGAACAAGAAGTGTTAAAATTTTATAATTTAATAAACAATGGACAATCATAATTTAATAACCATTTTTACTCCATGCTACAATAGAGCTTCGTTATTGCCTCAATTGTATGCAAGTTTGGTTAGTCAATCTAGCCATAACTTTGAATGGGTTATTGTAGATGATGGCAGTACAGACAATTCTAAACAAGTTATTGAACAGTTTATTTTAGAAAATAAATTCCCTATACACTACCATTATAAACCTAATGGAGGAAAACACACGGCTATAAATGTTGGGGTTAATAAAGCCAACGGAACTTTATTTTTTATCGTTGATAGTGATGATTTTTTATCTAATGATGCTGTAAAAATCACCAATGATGCCTTTATTAAAATTAAAGATAATGACAAAATAGGAGGTATAATTGGATTGTCACAATTTACTAATGGTGCAGTAGTTGGTGATAATTTTTTGCATGACTATTGGCAAATTTCTTTCGCAGATTATTATCTAAAATATAATTTAAAAGGTGATAAATCGGTAGCCTTTAAAACCAAAATAATGAAGGAATTTCCTTTTCCAGAAAAAGAAGGTGTGAAATATGTTTTTGAAGCAGTAGTTTGGCACGAAATGGCAAAAAAATATGATGTTTTGTGTTTAAATGATGTAATTCAATACAAAGAATATTTAGACGGAGGCTTGTCTGATAGTTCTTATAAATTATGGTATTTAAAATCTATGGCTTTTTCATTTTTTAAATTGATAGAAAATGACACCTACCCAATTGCAAAATATCCAATACATCACAAAAGTAATTTTTTATACCTTGCAGTAAATTCATTATTGTCTAATGAGAACTATTTTTGGGAAATGAAAGGAATTAAAAATAAGATGTACTATATTTTTTCTTTACCTAGAGCTTGTTTCACTTATTTTAAATTAAAAAATAAAGTCATAAAATGAGTATTTTTAAAAGAATTTTCCTAGCAGTTTTGTACAAGATTAAAGGAATTACGCCAGAGCAATTAACACTCGAGGCCAATCTAAAAGCAGGAATGAAAGTGGGTAAAAATTGCTATGGACTTATAGGATGCACCATAGATTTCGCACATTCTTGGCTTATAGAAATTGGTAATGACGTTATTTTTGCACCACAAGTTTACCTTTTAGCGCATGATACTAGCACAAAAAGAACAGTAAAATATACTAAAATTGGAAAAATAAAAATTGGTAATAACTGCTTTATTGGTGCTAGAGCTTTTATAATGCCAGGTGTTTCCATTGGTGATAATTCAATTATTGGTGCTGCAAGCGTTGTTTCTAGATCTATTCCTGACAATGTTGTTGCCGTTGGAAATCCTGCTAAGGTAATTTGTACTGTAGAAGAGTATCATAAAAAAATTGAAAAAAGCTTTGACAGTTCTCCTAAATTTGATGAGAAATATACTTTAGATTCAGCTATTTCGGACAATATGAAACAGGAAATGATTGAAAAAATGAAAAACGGAATAGGATATGTTAAATAAAAAAAATGATATATAGTTTTATTTTAGTATTGGGTTTTGTACTTATTGTTCTAGGAATCGATTTTATTCAGAAATTTGATACTTGGCAAAGTCGTATCAAAATAGGACAGTTTTCTAATGATCAAGTTTGGAAACAAAAAGTGCTTCGTGTTGCTGTAAATTGGTTAAACAAAACGCCAACAATTAAAGTTACAGATAACGACCGTCTTGTTATTATAGATATTTTAAAAGGTAACTACAAGCGTAATGCAATACAAAGCTGGCAAGAAGCTTCTTTATTGCTTGGCATAAATGAATATTTAAAACATACTAATGATGTAAAAATTAAAAAAGAAATTGATAATTACATCAATTCAAAATTAAATAGTGATGGAACTTGGAAAGTAATTCCAAAAGAAATTGATGCCGTAATTTTAGGATATGCACTTTTAAAACTTGATGGTTTTAATTACCAAAAATACAAACCATGTTTTGAAATTTTATTAACTTTAATAAACCAACTAAAAGGCGAAGACGGAACAATTGCTTACAGAAAACACAATCCAGAATACCGCTATGTTGACACAATTGGATTTATTTCTCCTTTTTTAGTGCGCTATGGTTTACTTTTTAACGACGACGTAGCAGTACAACTTGGCATCAATCAAATTAGAGAATTTAATAAATATGGCATGTTACTAAATAAATACATTCCGTGCCACACCTACAAAGTTAAAACGCACCTGCCAGTAGGATTATTTGGTTGGGGTAGAGGTTTGGGTTGGTATGCAATAGGTTTAATTGATGCTTGGAGCGAATTACCTAAAAACCATCCCAATAAAGAAGAATTGACACAGATGGTAATTAATTTTGGACAAATGGCAGTGACTTTTCAAAACGAAGATGGCAGCTGGAACTGGTTAATTTTAAACAAACAATCTCAAAAAGATTCATCAACAACTGCAACTTTGGCTTGGTTTTTTACAAATGCCGCAGCAATAAATACTATTGCAGAACAATCTCTACAAGCCAAGGAAAAAGCATTGCATTATTTAAAACAAGTTACAAGAAGAACAGGAGTTGTAGATTTTTCTCAAGGCGATACTAAAACCATTGGAGTGCACTCGCAACAATTTGATATTTTACCATTTACCCAAGGTTTTTGTTTAAGAACAATTTATAATAAAAAAATAATTTGATTACATAAAATTAGAAAAGGAAGTTGATGTTTCAGCTTCCTTTTTTTATGTAAGTTAAAAAATATACTTTTAAAAAGTATTAATTGTATATTCGCAATTCATTATTAATAGAAACATAAAATATTGATTTATTGATTGTTTTTTAGTTTAAAGCTAAAAAAAATTAACAATTTATTTATTTACAAGAACAAACTGTATGGAAGACCAAAATCAAATTTGGACAGAAGAAATTAAATCCAATGAATCTTTATTTTCAATTAATTTAACTGAAGTATGGAATTATAGGGATTTATTATTTATGTTAGTAAAAAGAGATTTTATTACGTTTTACAAACAAACAATTTTAGGACCACTTTGGTTTATTATTCAGCCTCTGCTTACCATGTTAATTTATGTTTTATTATTTGGTCAAGTTGCTAAACTTTCAACTGATGGACTTCCTCAAACAGCTTTTTATTTATGTGGAATTACAGTTTGGAATTATTTTTCGGAATCTTTAAATAAAACATCAACAGTATTTAAAGATAACGCGTCTGTTTTTGGAAAAGTATATTTTCCAAGATTGATAATGCCATTGTCAATTGTATTTTCAGGTTTAGTGAAGTTTGCAATACAGTTTTTTATTTTTATTCTTGTAGTTTTATACTTTACATTTATAGACAAACAATTACATCCCAATTACTGGATTTTAGCAACGCCTTTTTTAATTCTTTTAATGGCAACTTTTGCACTTGGTTTGGGTATGATTTTTTCTTCTTTAACTAATAAATATAAAGATTTAACATTTCTTCTTACATTTGGTATTCAGCTTTTTATGTATGCTACGCCAGTTGTTTATCCAATTTCGGCATTGCCAACTAAGTATGCCTTTGTTAGTAAAATAAATCCTTTGTCAAGTATTTTTGAATGTTTTAGACATGGATATTTAGGGTCAAAGGGTTTTAATCCTAACGATTTAATTTTTAGTACAATAGTAATATTTTTTGTCTTAATATTTGGAGTAGTAATATTCAATAAAATTGAGAAAAATTTCATGGATACCGTTTAATAATATGAGTAAATTATCAATTAAAGCAGAAAATATTTCTAAGCAATATCGATTAGGACAAGTTGGTACAGGTACTATTTCTCATGATTTGAATCGTTTTTGGAGTAAAATAAGAGGTAAAGAAGATCCGTATTTAACAATTGGAGAAGAAAATGACAGAGCATCCAAAGGTACAAATGACTATGTTTGGTCTTTAAAAGATATAAATTTTGAAATTAAACAAGGCGATGCTGTTGGAATTATAGGAAGAAATGGCGCAGGAAAAAGTACGTTATTAAAATTACTTAGTAAAGTTACAAAACCAACTACAGGAAGTTTTAAAGTAAACGGACGAATAGCCTCGTTACTTGAAGTTGGCACAGGCTTTAATCCTGAAATGACTGGAAGAGAAAATATCTATTTGAACGGAGCAATATTAGGAATGCGCAAAGAAGAGATTAATCGAAAATTTGATGAAATTGTTGATTTTTCTGGTGTAGAACGTTATATTGATACTCCTGTAAAACGCTATTCTTCTGGAATGTATGTTCGATTGGCTTTCGCTGTAGCTGCACACTTAGAATCTGAAATATTAATTGTCGACGAGGTTTTGGCTGTTGGAGATGCAGATTTTCAACGAAAATGTCTCGGTAAAATGGGTGATATAAGCGACAAAGAAGGCAGGACTGTTTTATTTGTTAGTCATAACATGGGAGCAGTTAAAACGCTATGCAACAATGGAATATTATTAAATAAAGGTCAGATAGAAACGATAGGAAATGTAGATCAATGTGTTAACATATATTTAAACGGAGGTACAGAAAAAAAAATAAATTCATATGATTTTGATACTATCGGATTAAAAAATATTTTCAAACTTTTAAAAATTTCTGTTCAAGGTACAAATGATTCTAATAAAGAATTATTATATGACAATGAAGAAATAAAAATCAATACAGAAATTCTTATTTATTCTGATGAGTTTACCAAGTATCATCTTACTTATCATCTCCTTAATGAGTTTGGTGAAACTTTATTTTCATTTACACATTTAGGTTTAGTTCCTCTTAAAAAAGGAATGAATATATTGACATGCGTTTTTCCAAAATCCTTTTTTCAATCAGGTAATTTCTTTTTGTCTCTTTTTATAGTCTATGATAAACGAACATTAGTATTTGTTGAGAAAAGTATATTTTCGTTTAATATTGTAAACGGAAATAAAGAATTAGGAGAGTTTATGGGCAGAGAGCCAGGTTTTATAAGACCAGTTTTTAACTGGATTAATAGCTAATTATGATAAACGTTACCAAAACATTTTTACCAACTTTAGAAGAATATACTGCGCAAGTAAAACGATCTTTTGACAATCTTTGGTTAACCAATAGAGGAGAATTGGTGCAAGAATTGGAACAAAAGATTAAGGATTACTTAAACATTAACGCAATAATTATTACTAATAATGGTACAATTCCATTGCAAATAGCACTAAAATTACTAGGAAATCAAGGCGAAATTATAACAACTCCTTTTAGTTATGTTGCAACAACTGCTTCCATACTGTGGGAAAATTGCACACCTGTTTTTGTTGATATAAATCCCGATTATTTAACAATTGATGAATCCAAGATTGAACAAGCAATTACTTCACGAACAACAGCAATTCTTGCAACTCATGTTTTTGGAAATCCATGTGATGTTGAAGCAATAAAATTAATTGCCGAAAAACACAATCTTAAAATTATTTATGATGCGGCACATGCTTTTGGAGTGAACTACAACGGACAATCAATTTTTAATTATGGCGATGTAAGTACTTGTAGTTTTCATGCTACCAAATTGTTTCACACAGGAGAAGGCGGCGCGATGATTGCAAATGATGCCAATTTATTTCATAAATTATATTATAGTCATAATTTTGGTCACAATGGGCCATTAGATTTTTATGGTTTGGGAATAAACGGAAAAATATCCGAATTGCAAGCCGCTATGGGATTGGCAGTTTTTCCATACATGGATACAATACTTGAAGAACGAAAAAAAGTTGTCGATTACTACAACGCTACATTGGATTTTTCAATTCTAAAAAGAATAAAAATTAGAGAAAATACGCAATGGAATTACAGTTATTATCCAGTAATTTTTAAATCGGAAGAGCAATTATTAAAAGTTCAAAAAGATTTAAATGACCAAAATATTTTTCCTAGACGCTATTTTTATCCTTCATTAAATACAATAAATTACGTTAACGGAGCACCAATGGAATTAGCAGAAAGTATAGCATCAAGAGTTTTGTGTTTACCGCTTTATGTGGGTTTAGAAGTTATTGACTTACAGAAAATTACAACTATAATAAATAAACAATTATGTTAATTATTGGAGCTAAAGGTTTTGCTAAAGAAGTATTAGAAGTTTTCTTTCAAAATAATGAAGTAAATACTATTGCTTTTTATGATGATGTTAGTAACGATTTACCAAGCAAACTCTATAATCAATTTTCTATAATTACTAGTGAAGACGAAGCAGCTAAATTCTTTCAAGAAACCCATAACCAATTTACAATTGGAATAGGAAATCCTGTTTTAAGGAAAAAAATGGCCGAAAAATTTATAGCAATTGGAGGCGTTTTTACTTCTTCAATTAGTCCTTTCGCTCGTATTGGTAATTTTAATAATACAATTGGCAAAGGTTGTAACATCATGACAGGCACAATTATTACTAATGATGTGACTATTAATGAAGGCGTGTTGATTAACTTAAATTGTACTGTTGGTCATGATTGTACTATTGGAGCCTATGTAGAATTGTCGCCTGGGGTTCATATTTCTGGTAATTGTACTATTGGCGATTATTCGGTTTTTGGAACTAATGCAACCTTATTGCCTAAAATAAATGTTGGAAAAAATGTAATTGTTGGTGCAGGTTCGGTTGTTACTAAAGATTTGCCAGATAATTGTATTGCTGTAGGAATACCTGCTAAAATTATAAAAGAAGTTCCACCTCTTGAATTTTAAAATGGAAAAAAAGCCGTTGGTTAGTGTTTGTGTAATCACTTATGGACATGAACATTTTATTGAACAATCCATAAACAGCATTCTTAACCAAGAATGTGATTTTCCAATTGAAGTAATCGTGTCCAATGACTGTTCGCCAGATAATACCAACAATGTTATAGAAAATATTTTAAAAAATCATCCTAAAGCCAAGCAAATTAGGTATTTTAATCATAAAATTAATATTGGAGCTATTTCTAATTTCTTTTTTTCTTTAAGTGAATGTGAAGGAAAGTATGTTGCAATTTGTGAAGGTGATGATTATTGGATAGACGAAAAAAAAGTACAAAAACAAATTGATTTTTTAGAAAAAAATCCCGATTATTCTTTATGCTTTTCATCAAGAAATACAATTGATAATGATATTAATTTAATCTCTACTGATAATTTTGAGTTTAAGGATTGGAATACTAACGATATTTTAAATGGAATTATTCCGCCAATGCAAACTATAATTTCAAAAAATTTATCCAAAGAGTTTATAACTTTTTATCAAAAACATAAGGGCAGTTTTGGAGCAGATAAAATATATAGTTATTTTTATTCTTTACACGGTAAGTTGAAATCTATTCCAGATATTACAGCAGTTTATAGAAGTAATGGATTAGGTATTTGGTCTAAATTAGACTATTTTGAAAAACAATTTTTACATATTGACGAATCTTTAAAATTTTATAAAATTATTGCCAACGATGAAAAAGAGTTTAATGTTTTAAAACAGCAACTTTTCTTAAGGATTATAAAAGACATACATTTCTCATTTATTTCTAAACCAGTTCAAGCCACACAAATTTATTTTAAAATATTAGCAAAGTACAAACCGCCTTTAAAATCAGTAATTTTTGCTAGAATATTTTTTTTAAAATATTACCTTACTATAATTAAAAATAAAACGAAAAATTTCTAAAATAATGAAATTCTTGTTTAAGTTAAAAGCTAAAATGTATTAGAGTTTACTTAGTTAACAACATTTATAAAAGAAATGAAACTATTATACATAACTAACGGATTGAATGGTGCTGGCGGATTGGAACGTGTACTTTCTATAAAAGCGAGTTTCCTTGCAGATAAATTAGATTATGAAGTTCATATTGTTTCATTAAACAATTCTTGTACTAATTTATTTTATAATTTTAGTGCTAATATAATCTTGCATGATATAGCGGTTACAGGAAATCCATTCTCTTATGTAAAAGCATATATTTCTGGATTAAAGAAAGTAGTTGCAAAGGTTAAACCAGATATAATTTTAGTTTGCGACGATGGTTTAAAAGCTTTTTTTCTGCCTTTTTTTCTAAAAAAATATGGAAAGATGATTTATGAACGCCATGTTTCTAAAACAATCTCCATTGGAAAAAACCCCAATTTACTGAAGAAAATTATTGCTAATTTTCAGTTTTTATTGATGGATATTTTAGCAAAAAAATATGATAAATTTGTAGTGCTAACTCAAGAGAATCACAAAGAATGGCGCCTTAAGAATTTAATAGTACTTTCCAATCCACTTTCGTTTTATCCAATAGAAGTTGCAACATTAGACAATAAAAAAGTAATTGCAGTAGGAAAACAAAGCCATCAAAAAGGCTATGATTTACTATTGAAATCCTGGAAAAAAGTAATAGAAAAGCATCAAGATTGGCATTTAGAAATTTACGGAAAATTTGATGCAAAAGAAAATTTAAATGCAATCACAAATGATTTAGATATTACTAATAACGTACATTTTTTTGAACCAGTAAAAAACATTCAAGAAAAATATCTTGAAGCCTCAATTTATGTAATGTCATCAAGATATGAAGGTTTCGGAATGGTGTTAATTGAAGCAATGGCCTGCGGCGTGCCATGTGTTTCGTTTAATTGTCCTTTTGGTCCAAGTGATATAATAAAAAATAAGGAAGATGGTTTTCTAGTAGAAAATGGTGATGTAAATGAATTAGCAAATAAAATAAGAACCATCATAGAAAATGAAAATTTAAGAAAACAAATGGGAAATCATGCTAAAGAAAATGTAAAACGTTTCTTGCCCGAAGTTATTTGTAAACAATGGGACGACCTTTTTAAATCAATGACAAAATGAAAATTGTTATCCTTGTTGATCAACTTCATTCTCATGGCGGAATTGAGAAATTAGTTGCACTAAAAGCCAATTATTGGACAACTGTTTTTGGACATGACGTTACTATTATTTCTACTGAGCAAAATAATGAAACGTTAATTTATGAATTGGATAAAAAGGTAAAATTTGTAGATTTAGACATAAATTATAAAAGAGAAATAAGCTATTTTAGTTTTGTAAATATAAAAAAATTAATAAAGAATATTTTTCAACTTCAATCAAATATCTCTACTAATAAACCTGACTTTATTTTAGTGGCATCGCATATTCCTATGACCTATGTTTTACCTTTCTTAAGATTAAAAAAAGCAAAAACAATTAAAGAATTTCATTTTACAAAATTCTATGATACCAGTTCGGGAATAAAAAATAAAATATTAAATTATATAGAATCTAAATACAATTTTCTAGTAGTTTTGAGCCAAGAAGAACAAAATTTTTATCCTTCTACAAATACAGTTGTTATTCCTAATCCTATCGAAAAAGAAGTAGAAATTATTATTCCAATTCTAGAAAGACCCAATATTGCAGTAGCAGTTTTACGATTTGCACCAGTAAAAAGATTAGAAATTATGGTTTCTATTTGGGAGAAATTTTCAAAAATTAATACTTCTTGGAAATTGCACATTTATGGAACAACAGGAAATGATTATTATACTAAAATTTCAAATATAGTTAAGGACAAACAATTAGAAAATTCCATTATTTTTAAAGGACAAACCAATGACGTTTCCAATGCATTGATGAATTCTAAAGTTTTGTTGATAACATCACAGCAAGAATGTTTTCCCATGGTTATTCTAGAAGCAAATGCTGTAGGAATTCCAGTCATTTCTTTTGATTGTCCAACTGGTCCAAGAAATATTATACATCATGAAATTGATGGTTTTCTTGTTAATCCGACCGATGAAGATGCTTTTGTAGCATATTTAGAAAAACTCTCTAATAAGGAGGAAATTCTAAAGTCTCTTTCAATAAATGCCATTAAAAACGGAAAGAATTATACCATTCAAAAAGTGATGAGTCTTTGGAATAATGTTATATTTGCTAAATCATGACAAGAAAATTATATTATTTTATTGGACAGCTATTGTTTATTCCTCATGTAATTCTGTTTTTAACAACATCACAAAAAGAAATTATAATTACCGATGTCTATGCAGGAAAAACTATTAAAACAGGTGCAATTAATCAATTAAATGATTTAACACGTAGCTTGTTATTGAGCAACTACTTTAGAACGTTGTTTTATTTTAGAACTAAAAATAGTTTTTTGTCAAAAGTACTTCGGGTTTTCTATCCAAAAAATGATTCCTTTATCATTGATAATACCACACCAATTGGAACTGGTTTGCATTTGGCACATCCTTATGCTACAATTATTAATGCTAACGCTGTTGGCGATAATGTATATATAAATCATTTGGTTACTATAGGAGAAAAAAACGGACTTCGACCAACTATAGGAAATAGAGTGCAATTGCATGCAGCTTGTATGGTTATTGGTGGAATAAATATTGGTGATGATGCTATAATTGGTGCCGGTGCAGTTGTTGTAAAAGATGTTCCGCCCAATTCAATAGTTGTAGGAAATCCTTCTAGAATAATAGAAAGAAAAAAATAATGAATTTAATACCAATTCAATATTATACCACCTTTTATTATCAATTTATTTTGATAATAACTCTTTTTGTTTTATTGGGAAGCAAGCAACAACTTGAAAGTACTACCAACTTAAAAGGTAAAAATGTATTGGGTGTTATAGTTTTATTTTTACTTGTTCTGTACATGGGTTTGCGACCATTAAATTATAGATTTGGTGACATGATAATTTATGATAGAATGTTTCAAGCTTATTTAAATGTAGGCGAAGCACATTATACCAAGGATGTATTATTTGAATTTTTTCTTTTTATGTTTTCTAGGTTTGCTACCTCGGCTGTATTTTTCTTTTTCTGTGCTTTAATTTATGTTGGTTCATTATATTTTGCCACCAAAAAAATGTTTAAAGACTATTGGTTTTATGGCTTTTTTATGCTAATTATTTCCTTCTCGTTTTGGTCTTATGGAACAAATGGAATACGAAACGGAATGGCATCAAGTTTATTCCTTTACGGAATTACTAGAACAAGAAAAACCACCGTTTTTGCAATAATAATAGCAAGTACCTTTTTGCACAAGTCAATGTTCTTGCCACTTGGCGCTTATATTGTAACTCTTTTTTATAACAAACCTAAATCTTTTATTTATTTCTGGATGCTGTCAGTTCCGCTTTCGCTGGTCTTGGGTGGTTTTTTTACAAGTTTCTTCTTAGGAATAGGAATAATAGATGAGAAAGAAATAGCAGGATATTTGGGAGAATTTAATCAAGCTGCAGAGGGAGTTGAGTTAAAAGTTGGATTTCGTTGGGATTTTCTTTTGTACAGTGCTTCGGGAGTTTTTGCAGGTTGGTTTTTTATCTTCAAGAAAAAATATGAAGATAAATTATATTTTCATCTCTTCAATATTTATCTCATTGTAAATGCTTTTTGGGTATTGGTAATTAGAGCCAATTATTCTAATAGATTTGCCTATTTATCTTGGTTTATGTTAGGAATTGTAATAATATATCCACTATTAAAAGCCAAATTTTATGAAAACCAACACCAAGTAGTTGCAAGAATTATAGTTGTTTATTTTGCCTTTACTTATTTAATGAATGTAATTTTATCACAATAATGGAAAATATAAAAATATCTGTTATTGTAGCTTGTTACAATGTTGAACATTATATTGAACAATGTCTAAGTAGTATATTGAATCAAACGTACACTGCCATTGAAGTAATTGCTATAAATGACGGATCAACAGATGGTACCTTTAAAGTTTTAGATAGATTAAGTAAAACAGATAATCGATTATTAATTGTCAATCAATCTAACGAGGGTTTATCACAAGTTAGAAATAATGGCGTTTTATTGGCTAAAGGAAGTCATATTGTCTTTGTTGACGGCGATGATTGGTTAGACGCAAATTGTTTGTTTGAATTGATGTCTAAATCCCTAAATCAAGAATTAGTTTGTTGCTCCTACAACAGGGTTTTTTTGGATGCAATAAAAGTTAGAAAGTTAAATTTAGAAGGTGTTTTTCAGGCATCTCATATTCAACGAAGAATTATTGGATTAACAGATGCCGAATTAAATGATCCAAGTCAAGCAGATAGTCTAGTTACAGCTTGGGGTAAATTATATAATTCTAATATTATTAAAAGAAATAACCTAAAATTTATTGACACAAAAATTATAGGCACAGAAGACGCATTGTATAATATTCAATATTTACAATTTTGCAATAGTGTTTTTGTAATAGACAAGCCATTAATTAATTATAGAAAATTCAATGTAACTTCTTTAACAAGCAATTATAAAAGTTCGTTGTTTAACAAATGGAAAATATTATATTCTATGATTTATGATGTTGTTACAATTAAAGATAATAAATTTGAAATAGCTTTTAATAATAGAGTATGCCTTAGTATTATCGGTTTAGGGCTGAACGAATCATTAAATAAAGATGGTTTTTTTATAATTTACAAAAGATTAAGAACAATACTAAATGACCCTTTGTACGTTGCTGCATTTAAGAAATTGGAGTTAAAATATTTTCCAATTCACTGGAAGTTTTTTTTCTTTTTCGCAAAGTTTAAATTAATTTTCCCATTACAAATAATGCTTTTCGGAATAAAAAAAATGATAAATAAAGCGTAATCATGCAACAACCTATCAGAATATTGCAACTTTTTACAATTTTAAACCGCGGTGGTGCCGAAACCAACGTAATGAATTATTATAGAAAACTAGACAGGACAAAATTTCAGTTTGATTTTATTGTTCACCGTCAAGAAAAAGGTGCTTATGAAGATGAAATTACTTCGCTTGGTGGTAAAATATATAGGTTGCCTGCTTTCAATCCGTTAAAAATTAAAAATTATAAAAAGCAAATAGCACTTTTTTTTAACCAACATTCGTACCCAATAATTCATGGAAATTGTTCAGAATTAGGAATTTATATTTATCAAGAAGCTAAAAAAAGAAAAACGCCAGTTGTAATTGCCCATGCTCACAATGCTACCGATGGCTGGAATTTAAAAACACCTTTTAGATGGTATTATAAAAAAAGAATGTTGCCCTTTATAAACACCTATTTTACGTGCGGTGACGAAGCAGCACTATGGCTTTTTGGTGCTAAAAATGCCCAAAAATCATTTACAATGCCCAACGCAATCGATTCAAGTTTATTTGCTTTCAATACTGAAAAAGCTCTTGCAATGAAACAAAAACTTGATGCAGTTTCTACCAAAAATTTTATTCATGTAGGTCGTTTTAATAAACAAAAAAATCATGAATTTTTAATAGCTGTTTTTTATGAATTACTAAAGTTAGATTCCAATCAAAAATTATTCTTAGTTGGCGAAGGAGAACTAAAACAAGCAATAGAAACTAAAGTTGCTCAACTAGGAATTTCTAATAATGTCATTTTTCTTGGACTTCGTAGTGATGTAAATGAATTACTTCAGGCAATGGATGTATATCTTTTCCCATCCTTATTTGAAGGATTACCTGTATCTTTGGTTGAAGCTCAGGCAAGTGGTATTCACTGTTTTATTTCAGATGGAATACCTAAAGAGGCAATCCTAATTCCAGAAAATGTTACCGTTATTGCTCTTAAACAAACGGCTGTTGCTTGGGCAAACAAAATTAATTTGCAACCTACCTTTGATAAAAAAAATGTAATGCAAGCAATCATTGATAAAGGATATGATATCAATAAAAACATCAAAATTCTAGAAGCTAAATACAGTGAACTTTTACAAAAAAATCAATGAAAACTTTAACCGTTTTTACGCCAGCTTTCAATAGAGCCAATTTATTGCCAAGACTTTATGAAAGTTTGCGCAATCAAACCAATGCCGACTTTAATTGGTTAATTATTGATGATGGTTCTACAGATACTACTAAAGAATTAGTCCAAAATTGGATTCAGGAAAAGAAAGTAGAAATTACTTATATCTATCAAATAAATCAAGGTATGCACGGCGCGCACAATACTGCGTATCAAAACATCAATACGGTTTTAAACACTTGTATCGATTCTGATGATTACATGCCCAATGATGCAGTAGCGCTAATTTTGAACAAATGGAACTGCATTGATCAACATAAATATGCCGGAATTATTGGTTTAGATTCACTTATATCTGGCGGCATTCTAGGAACAAAGTTTACTAAAGAAGCAACAACTCTAGAGGATTTTTATATAAACGGAGGAACAGGCGATAAAAAATTGGTGTACCGCACCGAAATAATAAATAAATATCCAGAATATCCAGTTTTTAAAGATGAAAAATACGTTGGTCTTGGCACAAAATATCTTTTTGTAGATAAAGATTTTCAAATGGCAACACTCAACGAAGTCTTGGTTGTGGTTGATTATCAGCCTACAGGATCAAGCAATACAATGTTTTATCAGTACTTAAAATATCCACAAGGATTTATTTACAACCGACTTACAACAATGAAATATTCTAAATCTACTAAAAGAAAATTCATTGAAGCCATTCATTATATTGCTAGTTGCATAATTGTAAAACGATTAAATTTTTTAAAAGAATCTCCACAAAAGTTTCTGACAATTATGGCAATTCCTTTTGGCATAGCACTTTATGTTTTAATTAGGTATAAAACTAGAACTAAACTATTTTGAAAAAACTTATAAGAACAGCAACCGTATCGGTGTCATTAGATGTTTTGCTCAAAGGTCAATTGGCTTTTTTAAACGAGCACTATCAAGTTATTGCGGTTTCTGGTAAAGATAAAAATTTAGAAAATGTATCCATTCGCGAAGGTGTTAGAATAGAAAATGTACCTATGTATAGAACCATAACACCATTTAAGGATTTTGGTTCGCTAATAAAATTATACCTTCTCTTTAAAAAAGAAAAACCACTAATAGTTCATTCAATTACACCCAAAGCTGGATTGTTGTCTATGATAGCGGCATATTTTGCTGGTGTTCCCATTAGAATTCACACATTTACAGGCTTGCTTTTTCCTTATAAAACAGGAATATTACACCATGTGTTGCTGTTTATGGATAGAATATTATGTCTTTTTGCAACCACAATTTTTCCCGAAGGTAAAGGTGTACAGAACGATTTATTACGATTTAAAGTTACCAAAAAACCATTAACAATTATTGCCAACGGAAATGTAAACGGTATTGATACCAATTATTTCAATGCGACGCTAATTTTGCAATCTGAAAAAGAAAAATTACAACATAATTTAAAAATAAGTACAAACGATTTCGTGTTTGTTTTTGTAGGACGATTAGTTGCAGACAAAGGAATAAATGAATTAATCGAGGCTTTTGATGATTTATCTAAAGCAAATAATAACTGTAAATTGTTGCTTGTTGGTGCGTTAGAAAACGACCTCGATCCGTTAAATGAAACTACTTTAAATACAATTAAAGACAATAAAGCCATCTTGTCTGTAGGATTTCAAACGGATATTCGACCCTATTTAGCCATTTCAACTGCGTTTGTTTTTCCTAGTTATAGAGAAGGTTTTCCCAACGTAATTCTACAAGCTGGTGCAATGAATTTACCATGTATTGTTACCGATATTAGTGGTTGCAATGAAATTATTTTACCTAATGAAAACGGAATAATAATTCCAATAAAAAATAAAATAGCTATATTTGATGGTATGATTGCAATAATGACCAATGATTTATTGAGAAACAAATGTAAACAAAATGCACGAAACTTAATAGTTTCAAGATACCAACAAGATAAAGTGTGGCAAGCATTATTAACCCAATATATTAAACTGGAACAAACCTATAGTTAACATGTTATACTGGAAACCAAAAGATAAAAAAGCGGCAATTTGTTTCACTATAGATGATATTCATCCTGCTAAAAGTTCCGATTTGTATGAAGCTGGAGGCGATTTAGAAAAAGGTGCATTAGGAAAAGTTATGTGGCTGTTAAACAGACATCCAAAACTTAGTGTAACACTTTTTACAACTGCCGATTGGCGCGAAACACATGCTTTTCCAACTAGAAAAATACTGTCTAAAATACCCAAACTTAGAGATAAATTCTATCTTTCTAAAAGATTGAAAAAAGGGACAATGAGTCTAGAAAATCATCCTGTTTTTGTTGATTTTCTCAATCAAATGAAACAAACAGAAATTGCCTATCACGGTTTGTATCATGTGCACAAAGGTTTAAAAATTCCTGTTGAATTTCAAAATCAGACTCCAACCGAATTTGATACTATTATCACAGAAATGCTACGAATATTTGAAGCATCCAAAATAAAAAATGTAAAAGGAATTTGTCCTCCAGGTTGGAATGCTCCAAAGGCATTATTGGACACTTTAGTAAAACATAATTTTGATTATGTAGCTTCTTCTCGTGATGTTTTAACTCCAATTTCTCGCGATGCACAATGCAACATGAGCGGATTAAAAAATGTACCTTTACTATATCCAACATTTTTAAATAATAATAAAATAGTACACATTCCTTCTAATTTTCAGGTCAATTCATCTATTGATAGAGCCATTGAAATTATTGAAAACGAAGGATTAATTTCTATAAAAGCACACATTATAAAACAAGTGGGAAGTTATGTGGCGCTAGATGGCGTTGACGATTTGTACATGAATTATCTAGATGTCTTACTTTATTCTCTAGAACAAAAGTATGGCGATGCTTTATGGTTTACCTCAATGGGTGAAATTGCGCAATTTGTAAAAAATAATAATTAAGAATGAACAAAGTAGTAGTAAATCCAGAGAATTATCAAAACACCTATTTGCAGTATCTAAACCAATGCTTTCCCAATTGGGGAAATGAAACAGCATACAATTGGGTTTTTGAACGAAAAGTAGGAGAAAACGCCTCGGATATTTTATTGCTAAAAGATGAAAATAACGAAGTAATTGCTGGTTCGTCTATAACTTATAGAATAGTGCAACTTGAGGATAAATCTTCAATAAATATTGGCATCATGACTGGATCATGGACTTTACCACAAGCAAGAGGTAAAGGTTGTTTTAGCCAAATTATTGAGGAATCTAAGCGCATTTGTTTTTCTAGAAATGTACCTTTTTTAACCGCTTTTGTAACCGAGTCTAATGCCAGTTACAGACGATTAAAAGAGGCAGGATTTTATTGTAAAATTGCCGATAATATTTTTTCTAATGAAGTAGCATTTTCAACTAATCAGGATTTTTCATCAGTTAAAATAATTCCTGTAAACATCGATGTATTGCATGCTAAATATCAAGATTTATCTTCGCATTACAGTACCTTTGCCTATACAAAAGAAGAGTTTAAAAAGCAATATGCTAACAGACTAACAAACACGCAATGCATTAGTATAAACCAAACATTATTCTTGTATGAAGATACTGGAGCAATAATTAAATTGCTTTTTAGTTCTGGTTTTAATAGTCAAGATCTTGTGTGCTTTTGCGATTGGATGCGGTATAAAGAAGATAAAAAAGTGATGTTTTTTCTGTCGGATGTTTCCAAAATTAAAATAGCACAAAAAGCTAATTTCCATTTTGTAAAAGGATTTTTAACGATCCAGAAAACGCACGAAAGCATAATTGAAACTGCGGAGATTTTTAAAAATATAAGTATCAATTTGGGCGATAAAATGTAATTAAATGTATAAGTTTTTTTTAAAAAGAATACTAGATTTTATACTTTCACTTGTTGGAATAGTATTCTTATTACCTTTCTTTTTTGTACTTGTGATTTTGCTGTTTATAAACAATGATGGTATGCCTTTCTTTGTTCAGAAACGACCTGGAAAAAATGGAAAAATCTTTAAAATCTTGAAGTTCAAAACCATGAATGATAAAAAAGATAAAGAAGGAAAATTATTATCTGATGCAGAACGACTTACAAAATTGGGGAGTTTTGTGAGAAAAACATCATTAGACGAAATTCCGCAATTGATAAATGTTATTAAAGGCGACATGAGCTTGGTTGGACCAAGACCACTTTTGCCCGATTATTTGTCTAAATATTCAAAACAACAAAACCGTCGTCATGATGTAAAACCAGGCGTTACCGGTTGGGTGCAAGTTAATGGTAGAAACGGTTTAGACTGGGATAAAAAATTTGAACTTGATGTATGGTATGTAGATAATATTTCCTTTTTTTTGGATGTAAAAATATTGTTTATGACCGTTATAAAAGTATTTAAAAGAGAAGGAATTAATGTTGCTGATACAGCTCCAATAGAACCATTTCAAGGACGTTAACAGGCTAAAGATAAAATATGAAAAACATTGTAATTATAGGCGCAGGCGGATTTGGACGTGAAGTAAAAACCATAATTGATGCGTTAAATAAAGTAGAAAAAACATACAATTTTATAGGATATTATGATGATGGTATTGAAAAAGGAAGTAGTATAAATGGTTTTCCAGTTCTTGGTAATGTAAACGATTTAAATGCTTCGGATGATGAAATGTCTGTCTTGTTGGGCGTTGGTGATCCTACTACAAAAAGTAAAATTGTGGCTGCATTGACAAATAGTTTTTTAAATTTTCCAACCCTAATTCATCCATCGGTACAAATATCTAATGATGATGTTACTATTGGCTATGGTTGTATCATTTGTGCCGCAACAATTATTACTTGCAATATAAAAATAGGACAATTTGTTACGCTAAATTTAATGTGTACTGTTGGGCATGATACTATAATCGATGATTTTTCATCCTTTATGCCATCAGTAAATATTTCGGGCGAAGTACACATTCAAGAACGAGTATATGTTGGTACTGGAGCAAAAATAATTAATCAGTTAACAATTGGAACAGCAACAATTGTGGGCGCAGGAGCAGTTGTTTCTAGAACTTTACCAGAATACTGTACCGCAGTTGGAATTCCGGCTAAACCAATTAAATTTCACAACAATGACTAACTCAAAAATATGGCTTTCTTCACCTCATATGGGTGGAAACGAACAAAAATATGTTAAAGATGCTTTTGATACCAATTGGGTTGCGCCTTTAGGGCCAAATGTAACAGGATTTGAACAAGATTTAGAAAATTATATTGGTCATAATTCCTTTGTGGGCGCATTAAGCTCGGGAACTGCAGCACTTCACATAGGGTTAATTTTGCTAGGCGTAAAAGCAGGTGACGAAGTTATTTGTCAAAGTATGACTTTCTCGGCCTCGGCTAATCCTATTGTGTATCTTGGTGCAACTCCAGTTTTTATAGACAGCGAGCAAGAAACTTGGAATATTTGTCCCAATGCACTTGAAGATGCCATAAAAGATAGAATCCTTAAAGGTAAAAAACCCAAAGCAATAATTGCAGTACATCTTTATGGAATGCCTTATAAAGTGGAAGAAATTAGAATTATCGCCAACAAGTATGAAATTCCAATTCTTGAAGACAGTGCAGAAGCTCTAGGAAGTACTTACAAAGGACAAAAATGTGGAACTTTTGGTGATATAGGTGTGCTCTCCTTTAATGGAAATAAAATAATTACTACCTCTGGCGGTGGAGCAATTGTTACTAAAAATGAAGAATTAAAAAGTAAAGCAATATTTCTTTCTACACAAGCACGTGATAACGCACCACATTATCAACATAGCGAAATTGGCTACAATTATAGAATGAGCAATATTTGTGCAGGAATAGGTAGAGGACAAATGGAGGTTCTAGACAATCATGTTGGCAAGAGAAGAGATATGCACCATTTTTATACTGAGATTTTTAAAGAAAATGAAGCAGTAACCGTTTTTTCTGAACCCAATTCCAATTATTATTCCAATCATTGGTTGTCAGCAATAACAATAGATTTAACCAAAAACAGTGGTAAATCTCGAGAAGATTTGCGCTTGGCACTAGAAAATGAAAACATAGAAAGTCGTCCTTTATGGAAACCAATGCATTTACAGCCAGTTTTTAAAAATGCACCATTTTATGGAGGATTGGTTTCACAAACGTTATTTGAAACTGGTTTATGTCTTCCATCGGGATCCAATTTATCTGAAAATGAAAAAGAAAGAATTAATATTGAAATAAATAAATTTTAAGTTTTTTTTAAGAACTTTTTTTTCCTATTTTTACATTATATAAAATATGATGCTAATTGAATAACGCTACTAATAAAAAATTTTTTTCTGATTTCCTCAAAGCTTTTTCAGATATAAATACCGGCTTTAGTTTTAGAAATTTAGGATATCTTCCTAGATGGCTAATTTTAATGCTCGATGTTTTTATTATTGTATTTGCAGGAATAATCACTTTTTTATTGTTCGAAGGTTTACGATTGGATTATATTCGTTCGTCTTACATTACTTTTGCTATTCTATTTTATTTAATCGTAAATGTATTTTTCTTTTGGCTATATAGAACTTATTCAGGAATTATAAGACACTCTTCTTATATTGATGCTTTAAAATTGTTTTTCTCTCAGTTTTCTACATTTGCAGTAATTCTATTGTTCAACTTTGTTGTAATGTCTTTAGGGAAACCTAAAATTTATCTTACCACAGGATCTTTTATAAATGCTGTTTTATCATTTAGTTTCTTGTTCTTTTATAGAATAATTGTAAAGCAAACATTCGAGAAATTTTTTAGTGAATCATCATCTTCCAAAAAAATACAAGCCATAATTTATGGATCAGACAATAATGCGATTGCTGTTGCAAATGCCTTGAAATCTGAAATTCCAGCCAGATTTAATATTGTAGGTTTTATAGATAAAAACAATCAAAATTCTACCAAGAGAATATTAAACCTTCCTATTTTTCAAATAAAAAAAAGTATCCCAATACTAATGCGCTCCAAGAAAGTAGAAGCATTAATTATTGCAGATAAAAGCTTGAGTAAAGAAGAACGGTTAAATGTAGTAGATGAATGTATAGAATATGGATTCAAGGTTTTTACACTACCATTGGTTTCTGACTGGGATGACCAAAAAGAAATTTCCAAGAACATTAAAAACTTTGAAATTCAAGACTTATTAGAAAGAAAACCAATTGTACTAGATACCAATTCTATCTCGTTAAAACTTAATGATAAAACAATCCTAGTTACCGGCGCTGCTGGTTCTATAGGTAGCGAAATCGTTAGGCAAGTGTTAGAGTTTCACCCTCGAAAAATTATAATTCTAGATCAAGCAGAAACACCACTTCATTCATTATCGCTAGAAATTATTGGAATGAATCAAGAGATTCAAGTCGTTAATGTAATTGCAGATGTTAGAGATTATGACGTTCTTGATAAAATTTTTAAAACCTATAATCCAGATGTTGTGTACCATGCTGCAGCCTACAAACATGTGCCTATGATGGAAGAAAATCCCTCGCAAGCAATTTTCACTAATGTTTTAGGAACTAAAAACGTGGCAGATTTATCTAATAAATACAATGTAGATAGATTTGTAATGATTTCTACAGATAAAGCAGTAAATCCTAGTAGCATAATGGGCGCAAGCAAACGAATTGCCGAAATGTATGTGCAGTCTAAACATTTTAAACACAAAAAAAATAATACAGAACGATATACTAAATTTATAACTACTCGTTTTGGAAATGTACTTGGATCTAACGGTTCTGTTGTGCCTTTATTTACAAAACAAATTCAAGAAGGCGGACCAATAACAATAACCCATCCAGAAATTATTCGCTATTTTATGACAATTCCCGAAGCTTGCCAGTTGGTTCTAGAAGCTTGTTCTATGGGAAATGGCGGTGAAATTTATATTTTTGATATGGGAAAACCAGTTAAAATTATTGATTTGGCCAAGAAAATGATTCGATTAGCAGGATTTATTCCCGATAAAGAAATAAAGATTAAAATTGTTGGCCTGCGACCAGGTGAAAAATTATATGAAGAATTACTCAACGATTCTGCTAAAAATTTACTAACACACCACCAAAAAATAATGATTGCCATTGAGGTTTGTAGCGAATTTAATATTCTTAACCAGCAAATTGAAGAACTTATTGCAATTGCTTCTTCAGGAAATTCAGAGCAATTGGTTTCTAAAATGAAAATTGTAGTTCCCGAATTTAAAAGTTTGAACTCTGTTTTTCAAACTTTAGACATCGTTGTTAAAGATTCTTACGTTTATACCAAATAGAATGCTTTTATTAGAAAGTGTTTAATATCTTTGTGCCAAACTTATACACTTGTTTCATGAAAAAATACGTCCTCTTTTTTTCTTTAATTTTTTTATTTTCATTAAATTCTTGCATCTCTAGCAAGAAAATAGTTTACTTACAAGGAAATCAAGAATCAGCAAAGAACGATGCAGATGCTAATTATGAACCATTGGTCCAAAACGATGATATGCTTTATATAAATGTATCTTCATTTGAACCCGGAGCAGCAACACCATTTAATCTAGAAACTCCAGGAAATGATGAGAATACCAGTAACGCTAATTATTCGGGTGGTTTTATAATGCAAAAACAAACGTACCTTGTTGATAATTATGGTAATATAACTTTTCCTGTTATTGGAAAAATAAAAGTTTCTGGCTACAAAATAACCGATTTAAAAGAACTTATAAGACAAAAAGTATCCCTTTTTGTTACCGATGCAGTTGTCAATATTAGAATTATAAATTTTAAAATTTCTGTAATGGGCGAAGTAGCCACTCCAGGAATAGTAACATTTGACAGCCAACGCGTAACATTATTAGATGCATTGGCAAAAGCTGGCGATTTAACAATATTTGGTAAACGTGAAAATATACTATTAATAAGAGATTTTCAAGGTGTTAAGACTTTTAATAGAATAGATATTACCAAAGCCGATTTTGTAAATTCTCCTTTTTACTATCTAGATCAAAATGATGTTATTTATGTAGAACCAAGAAAATCTAAAATTGATTCTGCCGCCGTGGGTAGCAATTTTGGTGTAATAGTATCACTAGTAAGCTTGTCAATAACCGTCTTGGTGTTGTTAACTAAATAATTATGCAAAAAGAATTACAATCCTCAATAGATACAGGGCAAGAGTTTGATCTTAAAGAGCAAATTTTTAAGTACATAAACCACTGGAAATGGTTCCTTTTAAGTATTGTATTAGCACTAATTGCTGCTAATGTTTATTTAAGATATTACATACCTCAATACGGAGTTTACTCGTCAATACTTATAAAAGACGAGAAAAAAGGAGGTACAAGTGAATTATCTGCCTTTAGTGATTTAAATATTTTTTCGGGAAAAAGCAATGTCGAAAATGAAATTGCAATTATTAAATCAAGAAATCTATCTCAAAACGTTGTTAAAGAATTAGATCTTGAAATTTCCTATTTTAGTGAAGGTCGTGTCGTGTACAGGGAACTTTATAACACAGCACCAGTTAAAGTTGTTTTCTACAATAAAGACGAACGTTATTATGAAAAAGACACTTCATTTATTGTAAGTGTAAGAGATAACAACAGTTTTTATTTAATGGACTCCAATAAAAACAATAAATTACTGTATAAATTTGGACAAAAAATTAGCTCTTCAATTGGTCCTTTTATTGTCCTTTTTAGCGCAGATGTTTTTAAAGTTGATATTCCTGATATTCAAGTTGTAAAGCACAATTTAGAAAGTAGAGCTTTAAATTTTAGTTCTAAAGTTGTTCCAATAACACAAGAAAAAACAAACATTGTAAATCTTACAATGAGTGATATTATTGCAAAAAGAGGTGTTGACTTTCTTGATGCATTGATTAAACAATACAATAATGACGCCATTACAGATAGAAATCTTATCGCCAATAATACCAAAGATTTTATAGATAAAAGATTAGAAATAATATCTAGTGAACTTGGAGGAGTTGAAGGTGAAGCCGAAGCTTACAAAAAGAAAAATAGATTAACAAATCTTGAAAGTGATGCCGAGATTAACTTAAATAAAGCTGAAGATTATGACAAATCTTTAATTGAAATTGAAACACAATTAAAGGTTGGCGATTACATGACTAGTGAAGTAAAAAAGGTTAAACTAGACGAGCTAATTCCAACAAATGTTATTAAATCTACCGAAACTTCTTCTGGATATATTGAACTTTATAATAATTTAATTTTAGAAAGAAAAAAATTATCCATTACAGCAACAGGAATGAATCCTAAAATTCAAAATATTGATTCAAGATTGACAGCATTAAAATTGAACATTATTGAAAGTTTAAAAAGTAGAGAAAATGATTTACTTATCAATAAAAATCAATTAGTAAATCAAAAAGGAATTTTTGATGGTAAAGTAGGACAAGTGCCAACTCACGAGCGCATTTATAACGCTATTTCTAGACAAAAAGGCATTAAAGAAGCCTTGTTTCTTTACCTATTGCAAAAAAGAGAAGAAACAGCTATTTCTCTTGCCGTTACTTCGCCCAAAGCTAAAGTTATCGATTCTTCTTATATTACAGGTCCGATATCGCCCAACAGAAACTTGTTTTATATAATAGCACTTATCATAGGAATATTAATTCCTTTTTCAATTATTTTTCTAAAAGAATTCTTTGATACAAAAATTAAAAATAGACAAGATATAGAAGGTAAAATCTCTATACCTTTTCTAGGAGATTTACCAAGGTCAGAGTCGAACGAAGAGATTATAAAATCTAACAGTCGTTCTAGCTCTGCTGAGGCAATTAGAATGATAAGAACAAATCTTGAGTTTATGCTAGCGCATGTTGCCGAAGATAAATGTAAAACTATTTTTGTTACCTCCTCAATTCCTAAAGAAGGAAAAACTTTTTGTGCCGTTAATTTAGCCACAACAATTGCTCTTTCTGGAAAAAAAGTATTAATTATAGGTTTGGATATTCGTAACCCCAAGTTGGACCAATACATTCAATTGCCGTCCAAAGGATTGACCAATTATCTTTCTAAATCTAATGATGATATCAATGATTATATAATTAAAGTTAAAGATTTTAATAATTTTTATGCACTTCCATCGGGTGCAATTCCTCCAAATCCGGTAGAATTATTGATGAACGATAAATTAAACACATTGTTCGACGAGTTAAAAAAACAATATGATTATATAGTTGTAGATACTGCGCCAGTAAGTGTCGTTACCGATACTTTTTTAATTGCTAAAAATGCAGATTCATTTGTATATGTTATGAGAGCTAACTACTTAGACAAAAGAATGTTAAGATTTGCAGAGACTTTATATCAACAAAATAAATTGCCTAACATGTCAGTAATTTTGAACGATACCGATACCAAAAAAGGCTACGGATATGGTTATGGCTACGGCTACGGTTATGGCTATGGTGTTGAAGAAGTCGAACCAAGCTTTATCGACAAAATGAAAAACTTTTCTAAAAGAAATTAAAAAATTAAAGTTTAAAGAACAAATTGTTCTGAAAAGCATCCTTCAAGGAATCAACGCTTTTTAGAACAATTTTTTTATTAAAAGAAGCTATATGTTTCTTGTGATGCACATCAGACCCGACAAAGTTGATTAGGTTATTTTTTAATAAATAATCGGCAGTTTTTGATACTTGACTTCCATAATATCCCACACAGGAAAGTAAATTTAATTGAAATAAACAACCAGCATGCTTCAGCTTTTTATACTCCTCAAGATTTTCGTGGTAAAAAGCATAGCGTTCTGGATGCGCCAATACCGGAATATAGCCAGCAACTTGCAAATCAAATAAGATAGTATATAAATCTAGCGGTGCACTCAAGTAGGACATTTCAATTAACACATAATTGTCTTTTAAGCACAATAATTTTTCACGTTTAAAAAGTTTTCTAAAATTATCATCCAGCATATATTCGGCAGCAACGTCTAGTTTGTTCTCTATGCCGCTATCCAATAATGCTTTAGAAGTATCTCTATGAGTTGTTTCAATACTAGATTTAGTGTTTTGCCATACATGATTCATAACGTGTGGTGTTGTAATAAACGAATTGAAACCAATGCTTTTTAGTTCATTTATTAACGAGAAAGTAGTAACTATATTGGGCGAGCCATCATCAATTCCTGGAAGAAGATGGGAGTGAATGTCAATATAATTACTAGGAATCATATCTTTTAAAATGACTGTATTTTTTTTAAAGAAAAACAATTTGTAGGTTTTATTTTTTGCAAAGTAACAAATATTAATTAAAAGATAAAAAATCTAATTTTTAATATATTCAAATTACTATATTTGTTAGCTACATTTCTATAGTTTAAAACAAACAGATTATTTAAAATAAATGCATAAACTTGAAGATTCAGAAGATTGGGATTTAGTAATAAAAGGACATTCAACACTATTTGATGTTAATTTTAAAGACCTTTGGCATTATAGAGACTTACTTGTAATGTTTGTAAAAAGAGATTTTGTGAGTTTTTATAAGCAAACAATTCTTGGTCCTTTATGGTTTTTTATTCAACCCATATTTACTACAATAGTGTTTTCATTTGTATTTGGTAATCTAGCAGGAATAAGCACTGATGGTTTGCCCAAATATCTTTTTTATTTAACCGGAATTACTTCTTGGAATTATTTTTCAGATTGTTTAACCAAGACTAGCACTGTATTTAAAGATAATGCCAATATTTTTGGTAAGGTATATTTTCCAAGATTGATAATGCCTTTAAGTATTGTGGTTAGTAATTTAGTACGGTTTGGTGTTCAATTAATTTTGATGCTATTAACGATGATTTATTTTTATTTTTTTCCCATTCCAGGCACAACTTTTACAATCACTTATGGCTTGTTGTTGTTCCCTTTTTTAGTAATTTTAATGGCATTACTTGGTTTAGGATTGGGATTGATAATTACAGCAATGACTACAAAATATCGCGATTTAACCTTTCTAGTTACCTTTGGTGTGCAATTGTTAATGTATGCTACAACAGTAATTTATCCGTTAAGTTATGCCAAAGAAAAAGGATATGGAACATTAGTAAATTGCAATCCAATGACAGGAATTATAGAAGCATTTAGATATGCTTTTTTAGGAAAAGGAGAATTTACATTGTGGAGTTTAGGATATTCTACTCTATTTACAATAATTATTTTATTCTTTGGAATAATTATTTTTAATAAAACCGAAAAAAACTTTGTTGATACAATATAATGACTGAAACAGTAATAAAAGTTGAAAATTTATCAAAGGCCTATCAAATTGGACAAATTGGGTCTAGCACTTTATCTCGTGATATTGACAGGTTTTGGCAAACAAAAATTTTAGGTAAAGAAGATCCTTTTCTTAAAATAGGTGAAACTAATGATAGAAGTATAAAAGGCGAAAGCAATATTGTTTGGTCATTAAAAGACATCAATTTTGAAGTTAATCAAGGTGATGCAATTGGTATAATAGGAAAAAACGGAGCTGGTAAAAGTACTCTGTTAAAGTTGTTGTCTAGAGTCACTAGTCCAACATCGGGACAAATTAAAGTTAAAGGTAGAATAGCAAGTTTACTAGAAGTTGGTACAGGTTTTCATCCAGAGTTATCAGGACGCGAAAACATTTTCTTGAATGGTGCAATTTTAGGAATGCAGCGCAAAGAAATTACTAGAAAATTGGACGAAATAATAGATTTTTCGGGTGTTGAACGTTATATAGATACACCAGTAAAACGCTATTCGTCGGGTATGTATGTAAGATTAGCATTTGCAGTTGCCGCACATTTAGAAAGTGAAATTTTAATTGTAGATGAAGTTCTTGCTGTGGGTGATGCCGATTTTCAAAAAAAATGTATCGGAAAAATGAGCGATATCAGTAAAGGACAAGGAAGAACGGTGCTTTTTGTTAGTCATAACATGTCGGCAGTAAACAAGCTTTGCAACAAAGGTGTCGTGATGAGTAACGGTATGATAGGAACTGTGTTGCCTGTAGAAGAAGCTGTGGAAGACTATTTAAGCATCGACTTTAATTCGCAAACTGTAATAACCAAGTTTAAAAATCTTGAACTCAAAACCGTTAAAATTCTTTCTCAAAATAAAGAAATTGGAATCGTTCAAGCATTTCAACCAGTAATTTTTCAAGTTGGTTTTAATTATAAAGAGTTTATACCAACTCAAATACAAGTAGAATTTTTTATAAAAGATGTATATGGAGTTGTAATTACTTCAATGTCAACATGGCTTAACTCGGTTGTACTTGTTCCTAAAGAAGGCGATATTTTTGTAAATTGTTACCTTATCAATGGATTGTCTTTAGTGCAAGGAACTTATAGTGTAGATGTACAAATATCAGATACAATAAACCAAGTTTTTAGCGATGTTTTTTCTTTTGAAATTGTAAATGTTCCCTATACAGGTTATGTTAGACACGTTAGAAAAGAACGTTTTGGTAATATTTATACTCCAAATACTTGGGAAGTTTTGTAAACAATAACAACAATGAATCCAAATTTTAATATTCTCATCTGTTTTGGTACTCGACCAGAAGCTATAAAGATGGCGCCTCTTTGTCTAGCATTGAAGCAAACCAAAATTAAGTTTAAGGTATGTGTAACGGCACAACATAGAGAAATGTTAGACCAAATCTTAGATTTTTTCGAAATAAAACCCGATTATGACTTAGATTTAATGCTTCCTCAACAAAGTTTAAACAACTTAAGCTCAAGAATTATTAGCGCTGTTGATGCGGTTCTAGAAATTGAAAAACCCAATTTGGTTTTAGTTCATGGCGATACTACAACTTCTACAATGGTGGCTTTGGCAGCTTTTCATAGAAATATAAAAATTGGTCATGTTGAAGCAGGACTTAGAACTTTTAATAAAAATTCGCCTTTTCCAGAAGAAATAAACAGACAAATAACAGGCCGATTGGCAGACATCCATTTTGCACCATCACTTTTAGCAAAGCAAAATTTAGTACAAGAGAAAGTAGCAGAAGGAAATATAATCATCACCGGAAATACGGTTATAGATGCACTATTATGGGCTAAACAAAAAATAGCCACCGGATTTAAACATCCACTTATTGAGGTGCTTAAATCTAAAATTAATTTTAATAAAAAAATAATATTAGTTACAGGCCACAGAAGAGAAAATTTTGGTGATGGATTTCAAAATTTATGTAATGCGTTGCTTCAAATTTCTAAAAGAGACGATGTACAAATAGTATATCCAGTGCATTTAAATCCTAATGTGCAAAAACCAGTATATGATTTATTGTCTGCTAATGAAAATATACATTTAATAAACCCGGTAGATTACCCAGTGATGATTTGGCTTATGCAAGAAAGTTACTTAATAATAACCGATTCTGGCGGAATTCAAGAAGAAGCACCAAGTTTAGCAAAATTTACACTAATTACAAGATCAACTTCCGAAAGACAAGAAGGAATTGATAAAGGATTTGCCAAACTAGTTGGAACAGATTATGATTTAATTTGTAACGAAGCCAACAACATATTAGACAATCCATACCAGCTTGATGCAACTCTCAATCCCTATGGAAAAGGTGATGCATCACTAAAAATTATTGAGTACATAGAAAATAATTTATAAAATTCTACAAATTAAAAATTTTAAGTTTGAGTAAAAATACCATTATAGTTTGTGCCTACAGCGTTTATCCTTACATTAAATCTAGTGAAGGAATTGTCAATAAAAATTGGTTTGACATCTTAGATAATCAAAAAGAAACAGCTACCTATTTACTTTCTACCAACACTAACATAGATGTTTTTACAGAAAATAAATCCGCAACTTTAAAGACTATTGAAAGTGCCAAACTTAAATTTATATATGATTTTTCATTCGCTAAAAAAAAGTCTTTTTATGGTTTTTTATACAGTATTGGTAATGTGATTTTTAAATTTTTTCACAAAAAAAATAATCTGTTAACTTGGTATCAAAAAAGATTGATTGACATCCAAAAAAAAAATATTCTTGAAATTATAAACCAAAAAGAAAATGTAATAGTGTGGGCACGAGTGTTACCTATGCTGTCTGTAATTCCTGTTCTTGAAGCTTACGCCAAAAAAAAATTTCCCTATATCGTCAACATCAATGATCCATTAGATTTAAATGCTGACCAATACAGTAGGCATGAAGAGCAAGTACTTCTTAAAACCATAGATAGTGCTCAATGTTGGACATTTCCTTCACAGCGATTGGCCAATATAATGATTGATAAATACAGCTTAGACAGCGCTAGATGTTTTGTTATTCCGCATGCGATGAGACAACAAGAGCAACTATACCACGGAAATAAACCCACAGATAGAAAATTAAAATTTGTTTATACTGGAACGTTTTATAAAAGTGCTTTTACCGAATCGTTTGGAAAAGATTTAAATAAATTTTGTAATACAACTCAAGCTAGTCAAGTAGAATTCACTTTTATTTTATCTCAATATGACGATTACTCACTGCTTTGGATAAAGAATAATATTCCATCGGCAACCATACATTTTAAACTTTCAAGAGAAGAGGTTTTAACGATAACTGCCCAAGCAGATTGTATGCTTATAGTAGATTCTGTTTTTCATCAAGACTTATTAAAAGGAAAGTTGATTGAGGCAATTTCTTTAGGATTACCCATTTTTGCAATAACCTATCCTAATTCGGTTATGGATAAAGTAACTATTGAATATGGAGGTTTTTCGGCATATCAAAATATTGAAGATTCTGTTTTTACTGTTTTTTTAGAAATTACAACCAAGCTAAGAAGTAAGAATTGGTGTGATCAATTTTCTATCAATAGACAATCTGTAATGCACAAAATTTCTGAAAAAAATATAGCAAAGGCAACCATAGAAATTGCTCAATTTGCCAATGATAGATTTTTATGGAAAGAAAAAATAAAGGTGCTGCAACCTAAAATTCCAACAGGATATAATTGGCCTTAAAAGAAGAAAATTATAATTTTTAAACTATTTTTGGAGTTTAAATTTAGGTGATTTTAATAAAAATGAAGTACAAAAAAATACTTTATATAAGTAGTAAATTTAGCAATTTAACTAATTCATAATGATGCATTCAAATCCATATATAATAGCCGAAATTGGCCAAGCTCATGATGGAAGTTTAGGAATGATTCATTCCTATATAGACGCTTTATCATTAACAGGTATAAATGCCATTAAGTTTCAAATGCATATTCCCGAAGCCGAAAGCAGTCAATTTGAGCCTTTTAGGGTTAAATTTTCTTATGAAGACGCAACACGATATGATTATTGGAAGCGCATGAGCTTTACTCTTGATCAATGGAAAGAAATAAAACAGCATTGTGACCTGGTAAATTTAGAGTTTTTGTGTTCTCCTTTTAGTAACTTAGCAGTAGATTGGCTAGAAGAAATTGGAGTAAAAAGATATAAAATTGGATCGGGCGAAGTTACCAACTTTCTAATTTTAGAAAAAATTGCCAAAACCAAAAAACCAATTATTCTTTCTTCTGGAATGAGTAGTTATTCCGAGTTAGATAAAACCGTTGCGTTTCTTAAAGAACTTAAAGTGAGCTATGCTATTTTGCAATGTACCACATCTTATCCTACATTACCAGAGCATTTTGGGCTAAATGTGATTCAAGAATTAAAAGAACGGTATCAAGTAGTAGTAGGTTTTTCCGATCATTCGGCAACCATAGAAACCTGTATTGCTGCAACAACTCTTGGCGCAGAGATTCTAGAATTTCATGTCGTTTTCGATAGAAGACAGTTTGGTCCCGATACTAAATCATCACTTACTATTGACGAAACTAAAAAATTAGTTGTAGCCGTTAACGCTATAAAAAAAGCATTAGACAACCCAATTGATAAAAATAATAACGACAGTTTTAAAGCGTTAAAACAAATTTTCGAAAAATCATTAGCAATCAATAAAACATTGTCAAAAGGACACATTATAACATTTGAAGATTTGGAAGCAAAAAAGCCAAAAGGATATGGAATTGATGCTTCACAATTTAATACTGTTATTGGTAAAAAGCTTATTTTTGACAAAAATCAATGGGATTTTTTAAATGAAGACGACCTACAATGAGTAAAAGAAAAATAGCAGTTGTTATAACTGCAAGACCATCTTATAGTCGCGTAAAAACCGTACTAAAAGCCATAAATAATCATCCAGAGTTAGAACTTCAATTAATTATTGCTGCTTCTGCATTGTTGGATAGATATGGATCGGCGGTAAATTACATCGAAAAAGACGGATTTACAATTCATGCTAAAGTTTTTAATGTTCTTGAAGGAGAAAATCTTACTGCTGCTGCTAAAACTACAGGAATTGGAATTTTAGAATTGTCTACAGTTTTTGACAACCTCAAGCCAGATGTAGTGGTAACAGTTGCAGATAGATTTGAAACCATGGCAACAGCAATTTCGGCTTCCTATATGAACATTCCTTTGGCTCACATTCAAGGTGGCGAAGTAACAGGTAATATTGATGAAAAAGTACGCCATGCAATTACTAAACTTGCAGATTATCACTTTGTAGCCTCAGAAAATGCCAAAGAAAGAGTGATTAAACTAGGTGAAAATCCACAATTTGTTTTCAATACCGGTTGTCCTTCTATTGATATTGCTAGCGAAATTGCAAAATATAATGGACTTACTTTTAATCCTTATCAAAAATATGGTGGAGTAGGTGCTCAACCAGATTTGTCTAACGGCTATTTGGTAGTAATGCAACATCCTGTAACTACAGAATATCAAGATTCTAGAAAACATATAAAAGAAACACTTACTGCAATTAACGAATTAAATATTCCTACATTGTGGTTTTGGCCCAATGTCGATGCTGGTGCAGATGGTACTTCTACTGGAATAAGAAGTTTTAGAGAAAAAAATAATATAAAAAATGTACACTTTTTTAAAAATATGGAAGGTGATGATTTTCTTGTTCTTTTAAACAATGCCATCGGATTGATAGGAAATTCTAGTGTAGGAATTAGAGAGTGCGCCTATCTTGGTGTGCCAGTTATTAATATTGGATCACGTCAAAACAAAAGAGATAGAGGTACGAATGTTATTGACGTTGAATATGATAAAAACCAAATTATTGAAGCCGTAATAAAAATTAGAGAAAACGGAAAATCTGCTGCTTCATCTGTTTACGGCGGAGGAAATGCAGGTGAAGAAATTGCCAATTTACTACAACAAGTACCACTTCAATTTCATAAAACAATCATGTATTAATGAAAATTTTAGCAATAATTCCTGCTCGTGGAGGTTCTAAAGGTGTTCCCGGAAAAAACATAAAACTTCTGGGCGATAAGCCTTTAATTGCCCATTCCATTCTGCAAGCGTTAGAAAGTAAATTAATTACTAAAACAATTGTTTCAACAGATTATCAAGAAATTGCCAATGTAGCGCTTCACTATAATGCCAATGTACCATTTATTAGACCACAACAATTGGCTAATGATACTGCATCTAGCATTGATGTAGTGATGCATGCCATAGCTTTTTTAGAAAATAATGGCGAGTTTTTCGATGCCGTTTGCTTGCTACAACCCACAGCTCCTTTTAGAGAAAAAGGTTTTATAGATAAAGCAATTTCAAGTTTTATTAACAGTAATTCAGATGCTTTAGTTAGTGTATTGGCAGTGCCTCATGAGTTAAATCCGCATTGGGTTTTTAAATCTAATGAAGATGGTTTATTGAAAATAGCAACAGGCGAAAAAGAAATTATTAAAAGAAGACAAGATTTGCCCAAAGCTTTTTATAGAGACGGATCAATTTATTTAACCAAAATTGAAACTATAAAAAAGGGTTCTTTCTATGGTAATTCTTTAAGTTACATAGAAAGCAATCCAAGTATGTATGTAAATATAGACACAATAGAGGATTGGAATAAAGCACAACAATTATTACCAACCATTTTATCTCAAATATAATGTGCGGAATAGCAGGAATTTTAGGATATAATGACTACAACAAAGAGCAAATGATAAAAATGCTCGATGTTCAAAAACACCGTGGTCCAGATGCTGTTAGTATTTATACTGATAAACCCATTATTTTGGGACACAATAGATTGAGTATAATAGATTTATCGGATACTGCCAATCAACCTATGATTAGTAATTGTGGCAATTATAGTATTGTTTTTAATGGTGAAATTTATAATTATCTAGAAATTAAACAAGAGTTAAAACTAGATTATCAATTCAAGACCAGTTCAGATACCGAAGTTTTATTAGCTGCATTTATTAAATGGGAAAAAAAAATGCTACACAAACTCAACGGCATGTTTAGCATTGCTATTTGGAATAAAAAAACCCAAAAATTGTTTGTTGCCAGAGATCGGTTTGGAGTTAAACCATTTTATTACACTTTTTTAAACAATCAATTTTATTTTGCAAGTGAAATAAAAACACTTTTTGCAGCCGGAATTGAAAAAGAAAAAAACACCAAAGTATGGGCCAATTATTTTGTTTCTGGAAGCTATGGTTTGCCCAATGAAACCTTCTGGAAAAATATACACCAACTAAAAGCAGGACATTTTTTTGAACTTGTTTTTTCTGAAAAACTTAACCATGAAAAGATAAATTTTTTTCAATGGTATGATTTTCCTGCAAGAATAGTACAAATAGCACAACAGCCAATAGCAACATTAAAACAACACTACCAACAACTTTTAATAGATTCTATACAATTACGCTTTAGAGCTGATGTTCCTCTAGGAATGAATGTAAGTGGCGGATTGGATTCTTCTACATTAATAAGTTTAGTACACCAACAATTACCTTCACAAAAATCAATTGAAGCCTTTACTTTTTATTCTAATAATGATGCTTATGATGAATTACCATGGGTAAATAAATTGATGCAATCTACACCTTATTTACTCAATAAAGTACTTTTAGAATATAAGGAAATACCTAGATTAATTAAAGAAGTTAGTTACTATCAAGACGAACCTTTTGGTGGTTTTCCCACATTAGCTTACAGTTTGTTGTTTAAAAGAGCAAGAGAAAAAGGAATAGTTGTAATTCTTGACGGACAAGGAATGGACGAAGCATGGGCAGGATATGATTATTACCACAACAATAGCAATAGCATTATTCAAGGTACAACCACAAGCCCAGTTAGACCCGAAGCAATTGATGTTGAATTTACAAAATTTGCCCAAAAAGAAAACTACCCAACTCCATTTGATAATCAATTGCAAAACCTACAATACCGTGATTTGTTTTATACTAAAATACCACGTGCCTTGCGCTTCAATGATCGTATTAGCATGATGCACAGCACCGAGTTGCGCGAACCATTTCTAGATTATAGACTTGTAGAACTTGCCTTTGCCCAATCTAACCAAATGAAACTTCAAAATGGACAAACCAAATGGTTGCTTCGTGATTTAGTAAAAAATAAACTTGGATCATCCATAGCATTAGCGCCCAAACGTGCCTTACAAACACCACAAAGAGAATGGATTTCTAACGAATTGAAAGATTATTTTACCAATCAAATTGAAGTTTTTTCTAATTTGGATTTTGTAAATAAAAAGAAAGTAAACCAAATTTGGAAAGAATACTTAAATGGAAATCAAGACAATAGCTTCTATATATGGCAGTGGATAAACACCGTTGAATAATTAACTGTTTTTTTTAAAATCTCTATGTGTAGTGTTAATAATTTTATTTAAGCATTTCATAACTTCATTTTTTTAAAATACATCTTCTTTTTCTGTAGTTTGCAAGGATTAGAGTTAAAAATAATCTTCACAAGCTATATTTTAACAAAATATTTTCAGGAGACTATGTTCAAGATAATAATTAATTCATTATAATATTTGATTTTTAACTCTAAAGTATTATAAAAATTCTTACTTTTGATTAGATATAATTCTTAATTTTTATTGTTATGATTCAAAATAAACTTTTTTTAATTACAATTATTACTGCTTTTGGAATAATTAGTACTGTTTCAGCGCAGAATAATCTAGTGTCAACTGTCTCAACAGCAACTCC
>NZ_JAYWFT010000109.1:0-30553 GCF_043778725.1 Flavobacterium sp.
AATAAGTGTTTGAATAACAAATCCATTAGAACGTTGTGATTCAGGAAGTTTATCTGCAACTAATGCACGGAAGGGTTCCATACTGATATTTATTGAAGAGTCTAGTATCCATAATAATCCAGCCGCAACCCATAAAATAGGTGAATGTGGCATAAAAAATAAAGTTACAGAGGCTAAAATTGCACCCACAAGGAAAAATGGTTTTCTTCGACCAAATTTTGGACTCCAAGTATTGTCCGATAAATACCCAATTATAGGTTGAACTAAAAGTCCTGTTAAAGGTGCTGCAATCCATAAACCTGGAATGTCATCAACTTCGGCACCAAGTGTTTGAAATATTCTAGACATGAATCCGCCTTGAAGAGCAAATCCGAATTGTATTCCTAGAAATCCAAAACTCATGTTCCAAATTTGCCAGAAACTTAATTTACGCTTTTCCATTATCGTAATTTATTGATTTATAAAACGATAAGCGCGATGCTTATCAAAACTTATTTGTTTATTTTCGAAGTAAAACACAAGCTTTGATTTTGTAAAGATAAAAAAGTTTTTTAATTGAAATATGGTATCCTGCTCAAATTAAATAGAATGTGTTACGAAAACGTTATTTGTTGATAAATAGAAATTTAAATAGTTGACTCTCTTTCTACTAGTTCGGTTTCAATAACCTCTGTTTTATATTGTTCTTCATAGTCATCATCTTCTTCAATTTCTAATTTTTCAAGTAGCATTTTGGCTGCTTTTTCGCCCATTTTTATACCGTTTTGACTAACTGTTGTTATTGATGGCGATGAATATTTAGAAATAATTCCGTCTGTAAAACCTATAATTGATATGTCTTCTGGAACTTTTTTCCCCAATCTAGACGCTACTTTAATAGCTGTTACTGCAAATATTTCGTTTACCGCAAAAATTGCGTCTATTGTGTTGTCTGTCAATAAATTTTCAATTTGAATTTCAAAATTGTCAGTATCTTCAATTTTAATAATTAAGTTTTCGTCAATGGTTATGTCGTTGGTTTTTAGTGCTTTAATGTAGCCTTCGGTTCTTAGCTTACCTACACTAACATAGTCAACTGTAGAAATTATTGCAATTCTATTAAATCCTTTGTCAATTAGTAATTGAGTAGCATTAAACGCCGCCAAGTTATCGTCAATAATAACTTTATCACATAATATGTCATTAGTAACTCTGTCAAACATTACTACCGGCATTCCTTGATTGATTACCTCTGTTATATGATGAAAATCTCTTTTTTGTTGTGTTTCTTTAGACAAAGACATTATAAAGCCATCAATACTTCCATTAGCAAGCATTTCCATGTTAATTACTTCTTTATCGAACGATTCATCAGATAAGCATACAATTACATTATAACCTTTTTCGTTGGCAACATGCTCAACACCGCTAATAACTGTTGCAAAGAAATGATGAATAATTTCTGGGATAATGATGCAAATGGTTTTAGACCTTCTGTTTTTTAAACTTAGTGCAATATTGTTTGGTTTGTAGTTATACAATTTAGCAAATGCTTGTACTTTTTGTCGAGTATCTTCGCTTATTTCTGTGCTGTCTCTTAATGATTTTGAGACTGTCGAAATTGATACGTCCAATTCTTTGGCAATTTGCTTTAAAGTAACTTTTCTTCTCATTTTGCGATTTTGATAAATGTTTAATTTTCAATAAAGATATATTTATTTTTTTATACTATCAATTTTACTACTAAAAACATGCAATATCAAGAAAGTTGTCAACACGAAAACGTTTTCGGAGGTGTGTATTTGTGCTCTCATTTTTTTTAATGAAAATTTATCATAAATTTAACCTTCGAAGTTAAAATACAAGCAAAAACAAAATTATTAACCTAAACAAAATGTATGAAAACAATTTATAAAAAGTTGTTATTTTTATTACTAATGCTTCCTTTTAGTGTTCTGGCTCAAAGCACATTAGATGGGTCAGTTGTTGATTCTAAAACCAATCAATCACTACCGGGAGTAAATGTAAATGTTCAAGGTACTCAAGCGGGTACATCTACGGATCTAAATGGTAAATTTAAATTATCCAAACTTAAAAAAGGAGATAAATTAATTTTCTCTTTTATTGGATACCAAACTAAAACTGTTGCCTACAATGATCAAAATTCTATTACAGTTTCTTTAGTAGAAGAGGCTAACTTGTTGCAAGAAGTTGTAGTGCAAGTTGGTTATGGTTCTGTTAAGAAAAAAGATGCAACTGGTGCTGTAACAACAGTTGGTGCTAAAGACTTTAATAAAGGAACAAATGTAACTGCAGAAAATTTACTTTCTGGGCGTGTTGCTGGATTAACTGTTAATACTAGTGGTGCTCCGGGTTCAGGATCAGAAATTAGAATTCGTGGTGGATCTTCATTAAATGCTAGTAATGATCCTCTTATTGTAATAGACGGTTTACCTATCATTAACGTAGAAAATAAATCTTCTACATCTATATTGGCTGCCTTAAACCCAAACGATATTGAGAGTTTTACTGTTCTTAAAGATGCTTCTTCAACTGCAATTTATGGTTCTAGAGCTTCTAATGGTGTAATTATTATTACTACTAAAAGAGGAGGAAAAAAAATGGCTGTTGACTACAATTTTCAATATGGATCAGGAAAAAATGTAAATCAAATTGATGTTTTTAGTGCAGATGAATTTAGAGCTATAATTCAACAATACAAGCCTAGTCTAGTTTCTAGTTTAGGAACTGCAAATACAGATTGGCAAAAAGAAATTTACAGAAGAACAGATTTTATTGATAATAACTTATCTGTAAGAGGAAATTTATTTGGAACTATTCCTGCTAGAATTTCTATCGGAAATACTCATCAAGAAGGTATTAGACTAACAAATTCATTTGATAGAAAAACGGTTTCTACAACATTAAATCCAACTTTTTTTAAAGACCATTTAAAGTTAAGGCTTAATGCTACTTTCGCAAACGAAAACAATCGATTTGCAGACGGTGTAGAAGGAACAGCTTTTAGATACGACCCAACTCAACCAGTGTATCAAGCGGGTTCTCCTTTTGGAGGTTTTTTTGAGTTTTACAACACTTCTACAGGAAATATTACTCCTCTAGCTTCTAATAATCCAGTGGCTCAATTGTTGCAAACTTATGATAAAGGTAGAAACAATAGAATTTATGGAAACTTTGAAGCCGACTATAAATTGCATTTCTTTCCAGATTTAAGAGCTGTTGTAAATGTTGGTTTTGATCAATCAAATGGATATAGAAATAAACTTGTTGCTCCCAATGTGGCTTCAGGAAATCAATATACTGTAAGTGGAATTATCAATTACATAGGTTCGGATTATACACAAACAATATTGTTGAGAAATAAATTAATTGATACTTATTTAGCATACAATAAAAAAATTGGAAAATTAAATCTTGAAGCTACTTTAGGTAGATCTTACCAAATATTTAATGAAGAAAGAACGTACTATGGTGATACAAGAAGAAATCCTGCATCACAAGTAAATCCTAATGTTTGGAGACCAGAAGCAGATAATGTACTAATAGGTTACTTTGCAAGAACAAACTTGACTTACAACGATAAATATTTGTTTACTGCTTCCATTAGAAGAGACGGATCGTCAAGATTAACTTCAGACAATAGATGGGCGAATTATCCTGCATTTGCATTTGCATGGAAAATGAAAGATGATTTCTTTAAAGATTCTAAAACTCTTTCAGATATGAAATTACGATTGGGTTATGGTATTACAGGAAATCAAGGTTTACCATCTATCTATAACAATGCATATCTTCAGCAATATGCAACAGGAAATAGTAATTCACAATATACTTTTGGATCAACACCATCACCTATCAGTTTGTCTCGTGCTTACAATGATAATTTAAAATGGGAAAAACAAACAACGTATAACGTTGGTATCGATTATGGCTTTTTTAATAATCGTATTACAGGTGCTCTTGATGTTTACTATAAAAAAACAGACGACTTGTTTAATGTTGCTCCAGTACCAGACGGTGGAAATTTCTCTAATTTCTTGATTCAAAATGTTGGAAGTTTTACAAATAAAGGTGTTGAATTTAGTATTAATGCCGATGTTGTTAAAACAACAAATTTTAATTGGAACTTGAATTTTAATGCAAGTAAATTTGAAAGAAGAATTGAAACACTAGCTAATGGTGCCGATATATATTTAGGATCTGCTCCAGGTACAGGCGGTACTTCACAAATATACAGACCAGGATACACTCCAAATTCTTTCTATGTTTACAAACAACTATATGATACAGCAGGAAAACCAATTGAAGGAGCTTTTGCCGACTTAAATGGTGATGGAATTATTACTGGAAATGACCGATATATTTATAAAAATCCAGATCCAGATGTTACTTTTGGATTTGCATCATCTATGAATTATAAAAATTTAGATTTCTCTTTTAACCTTAGAGCAAGTGTTGGAAATAGAATTTATAACCAAGTAAATGCCGGAAATGCACAACTTGTTGCTTTAACTTCAGGAACTGTAGCAAGCAATGTTCCTACACAAATCCTTGAAACTGGATTCAATACATTATCTGATAAAATAGGTTTGTCTGATTTGTATATTGAAAATGGATCATTTTTAAGAATGGATAACGTAAGTTTAGGATATACATTTCCTAAATGGTTAGAAGGAAAAGCTTCTTTAAGATTGTTTACAGGTGTTCAAAATGCTTTTGTGTTAACTAATTATTCTGGACTTGATCCCGAAATAACAGGTGGAGTAGATAATACTATTTATCCTAGACAACGTTCGTTTTTATTTGGAGCTAACGTAAAATTTTAAAATAAAAAATTATGAAAAAATTTAAGATTAATGCTTTTTTACTTGTAGGTTCATTAATTGGACTTAGTTCTTGTACTAAAGACTTAGATGTGTTGCCAAAAGACCCAACGGTTTCTACCGCAGAGGCTTTTTATGCACAACCTGGCGCTTACAAAAGTGCATTAGCTGGAGTTTATGGAAATTTATCATTAACAGGAACAGACGGTTCAGGATCTTCTTCTCTTCAAGGATTGGATGCAGGAACCAGTCAATATGGTAGATGTTTGTGGTATCTTCAAGATTTAACAACCGACGAGGTTTTGTGGAGTTATGAAAACGACCCAGGAACTAGAGAGTTGCAAAGAAATATCTGGACAGCAAGTAATCCAGTTATTTTAGGTATGTTCAGTAGATCAATGGTAGAAGTAGCTTTTGTAAATGACTTTTTAAAGAATACTTCTCCAGAGAAATTGAACTCTAGAGGTGTAGTAGATGCAACTCTATTAAACAACATTGCTGATTATAGAAATGAAGTACGTGTTTTAAGAGCTTTGGCATACTATAATTTAATGGATTTATTTGGGAAAGCACCTTTTGTAACAGAAAATGATGTAGTAAATACTGCTGGTCCAGAATATAACAGACAACAACTATTTAGTTTTATTGAAACCGAATTGAATGCTGTTCTTCCTAGTTTGAAAGCACCAAAAACTAATGAATACGGTAGAGTAGATCAAGCAGTTGCTAGAATGATTTTGGCTAAGATTTATTTAAATGCAGAAGTTTATATTGGAACGCCCAAATATTCAGAATGCGCTACGCAATGTACTGCAATTATTGCTGGTGGATATTCGTTAAATACAAACTATTTAAATAATTTTAATGCTGATAATCAAACCTCGCCTGAGATGATTTTCACATTACAATCTGACGGAAATTACACTCAAAATTATGGACCAACTACAGTTTTTGTAAACGGTTCTGTAGGGTCAATTGAACAAAATGGAGCATCTGTTGGCGTTAGCGCTGGTGGTTGGGGCGGAGCTTTGAGATTAAGAAAGCAATTTGTTCAAAAATTTGATGGAGCGAGCTTTAATTCAGATACTAGAAAAACTATAATTGCTGGAGCAAGAAATATCGACATTGCAGATATAAGTGATAAAGATCAAGGGTATATTCTTAAAAAATTCTCAAATAAAAATAGTGCTGGCGTTGCTGGCGTTAATTCTACTTTTGTAGATACTGACTTTCCTTTGTTCCGTTTAGCAGATGTTTATTTAATGTATGCAGAATGTGCCGTTAGAGGTGCTTCAACAGCAACAGCAACTCAAGGATTGACCTATGTAAATGATTTAAGAAAAAGAGCTAACAACGGTTCTTCTATAGCCAACATTTCTGCAACAGATTTAACCTTGAGCTTTATTCTTGACGAAAGAGCTAGAGAATTACACTGGGAATCTCATAGAAGACAAGATTTAATTCGTTTCGGAAAATATACAGGCGGTAGCTACAATTGGGCATGGAAAGGTAACGGTTCTAATGGAATATCAATTTCTAACAATTTGAAACTTTTCCCAATTCCTACCAATGCATTAGCAGCTAACCCAAATTTAACTCAAAATACAGGATATTAATAACATAATTAAAATTTAAAAAATGAAAAATATACTAATAAAGTCATTTGTAGCTTTAGCTATTATTGCAGGATTCAACTCTTGTACAGACGAACAAGATTTAATGTTTTCTAAGCCAGAAGGTAGTTTTAAAATATTATCTCCAAACTCAGGCGAAGGTGTAGTACTAGATCCAACAACTTTAACAAATCCAGGTGTATCGCTTACTTGGGAAGCAAAAAGCTATGGTTCACCAACAGAAATTACGTACACAGTTCAAGTAGATAAATCTGGAGATAACTTTGATACTCCAATAAATATTACTTCTACAACTAACACTTATGCTACAATTACATCGGAGGTTTTAAATACTAAATCTCTAGAAGCTGGATTAGTTCCTTACACAAGCTCTGGTTTAGAAATTAGAATAAAATCAACAATAGGTACTAGTGCCTCTGAAGAAGCTTTTTCAGATGCAATCACTTATATTGTTAAACCATATTCTACAGATTTACCAAAATTATACATGACTGGTAACTTCTTGAGCAATAGCGGATATGGTAACAACTGGACTCCAGCTAATGGAGTGCCAATTGCTGCATCTGGTTTTGGTCAAACAAGTTTTGAGGGATTTGCTTATGTTAATGAAGCAAGTTATGCTTTCTTATTTTTACCAACAAATGTAAATTTTAATGGTAAATATGGTGATGATGGAAGTTTCTCAGGAACTTTACAAGCTGGAGGTAGCGATATTACCGGAACCGGAGCTGGATACTATTATGTTAAAGCTAATACTGCTGTAACTGGTCCAGGAGCATTAACTTATTCATTACAACAAACAAACTGGGCAATTACAGGTAGTGCAACTCCATTAAACTGGCCTTCTGGTCCAGGAGGAACTGCAGGTCAAGATCAAGACATGACTTACAACCAAACAACTAAAAAATGGCAAATCACTATTGCATTAACTGCAGGTGGTAATAAATTTAAATTTAGAGCTAACGATGATTGGGGTTTAAACCTAGGTGGTGATAGTGCAGATGCTGACTCTTCAATGGATTTTGGTGGACCAGATTTAGAAGTTCCTGCTTCAGGTTTATATAAAGTAGAACTAGATTTAAGTCACCCAAGAGATTATTCTTGGACTGCAACATTACAATAAGATATTAAGATTAATTTTAAAGGGCTTCCATTCTATGGAAGCCCTTTTATACTTTTTTGCTATGAAAAAAAATACTTTTATAACATGGATATTTAGTTTGTTTTGTGCAATTTCATTTGCACAAGTAACTATCTCACCAGCAACTTTCAATGTTACAGATCAAATAACTATAACAGTCTCTTTTCCTACTAATGCTTGTAATACAATGGGAACTGCTCCTGTAAAAGTGTATATGCATGCGGGTATTGGTGATGATTCCAATGCTTTTGGATATTCTGTTGTAGGAAATTGGGGAACAGATGATGGTGTTGGTTTAATGACCAATAACGGAAACGGAACTTGGAGTAAAATAATTACACCTAGCACTTACTTTAATTTAAATACTACACAACAAGCAAATGCTTCTAAAATTGGAATGGTTTTTAGAAATACTGCTGGTTCTCAAACATTAAAATTAGCACCAGCTTGTACCGACTTTGTTTTTAATGTTGGACTCTTTCAAGCAACTTTAAGTTCGCCTGCATTAAACAGTTCTACAATTATAAGCTCGGGTTCCAATTTAAGTATTAATGCTAGCAATACTAATGGAAATGCAAATTACGATTTAAAATCTAATGGAACATCTATCAACTCTATTTCTAATGTTTCTAGTTATAGTTTTAATCATACCAACATCACTTCCAATCAAAGCTATGAATTGATAATTACTCAAGGAATTTCTTCTCAATCAAAGAAATTTAATCTAATTGTTAATCCAGGAACTATTGCGCAATCTATTCCTGCAGGTTTAGATGAAGGTGTAAATTATAATACATCAGATCTTACTAAAGCTACTTTGGTTCTTGAAGCACCAGGAAAAGATTTTGTTTATGTAGCCGGTTCTTTCAATAATTATCAGCCAGATGCAAGTTATGCAATGAAAAAAGATCCAACTACTGGTAAATTTTGGTTAGAATTAACTGCATTAACTTCGGGTGTAAATTATTCATATCAATATTGGGTTGTAGACCAATCGCCTACAGCTAATTCGCCTGTTTTAGTTAAAACAGCCGATCCATATTCAACTCTAGTTTTGTCACCTTTTGATGATCCATACATTGCAACAGCGTCCTATCCTAACTTACCAGTATATCCTGCCGGTCAAGAAAGAGAAGTTACCGTGTTACAAACAGGACAAACACCATATAACTGGAGTACAGCAACTACAAATTTTGTAAAACCAAATAAAGATAATCTTGTTGTTTATGAAGTTTTAATTCGTGATTTTGACGCCAACAGAAATTTCCAATCTTTAATTGATAAAATTGATTATTTTAAAAATCTTAAAGTAAATGCAATTGAGTTGATGCCAGTAATGGAGTATGAAGGTAACGAAAGCTGGGGATATAATACTGCTTTTCATTTAGCTTTAGATAAATACTATGGAACTGCTGCAAAAATGAAAGAATTTGTTGACTTATGTCATCAAAATGGAATTGCAGTCATTCTAGACGTTGCTCTAAATCATGCGTTTGGAAGAAATCCAATGGTTAGAATGTGGATGAAAGATCCAGATGGTGATGGTTGGGGTGATGCCGCATCTGACAATCCTTATTTCAATGAATTTGCAAAACACAGTTATAGTGTAGGAAACGATTTTAATCATGCTTCTCAATACACTAAAAATTATACTAAAAGAGTCGTAAAACAGTGGATTCAAGAATTTAAAATTGATGGTTTCCGATGGGATTTAACCAAAGGATTTACGCAAGCTTGTTCTGCTGGTGATGATACATGTACTAATGCTGAACAACCAGATAGAGTTGCAATTTTAAAAGATTATGCAGATTACTCATGGAGTTTAGATCCAAATCATTATGTAATTTTTGAGCATTTAGGTATAGACAGTGAAGAAAAAAAATGGGCAGATTATAGAATTTCAGAAACTCCTAGTAAAGGTATTATGCTTTGGGGTGAATTGACATATCCATACACACAATTAATGGAAGGATATTCTACTGGCGGTGATTTAACTAGAATGGGACACGTAAGTAGAGGTTTTATAGGAAAAAGATTGATGGGTTATCCAGAAAGTCATGATAAAGATCGTTTAATGTATTCAGCACTTACCTATGGAAATGGTGCCGGTACTAGTCCAGTGATTGGAAACCTAAATAATTCATTATTTAGAATGTCTGCCATTGGTGCAACTTCTCTTCTTATTCCTGGACCAAAAATGATTTGGCATTTTGCCGATTTAGGAATGAGTAATTCTATTTATACATGTACAGATGGTTCAGTAAATTCTGAAACTGATACAACCACAGGCGATTGTAAATTAGCTACTAAACCACAACCACAATGGGTTAACAACTGGTTAGGAATTACAGAGCGTGCCAAGATATATAATGATTGGTCTAAAATGATAAATTTAAAAAGAAATAATCCTGTTTTTAATGGTGATTATTCAATAAGTCCAAACGGTAGTAATGTGCGTCAAAGAATTTATGTTTATGACAATTCATTGCCTGCTTCTCAACTTAAAAATGTAGTGATTTTAGCCAACTTTTCTGTAGCATCTCAAAATGTTACACCCGATTTTCCTTACACAGGAACTTGGGTAAATTTAATGGATAATACTACCATAAATGTTACTAATACTACAACAGCTATAACAATAGAGTCTGGAGGTTTTAGAATTTATGGTAACCAACCTGCAGCATTAGCAACTGACGATTTTACTAAAATAAATTACATAAATCTAGTTCCTAATCCTGCTTCAACTTATTTTAATTTGAATACAGACGTGACTAAAGTTGAGGTTTTTTCTATAACAGGACAACTTGTTAAGTCATTCAAGAATCAATTAGAAAATTACCAATATTCAATTTCCGATTTAAATCAAGGTGTGTACATTGTAAAAGTTACAGATGCTAATTACAACGAAAAAACGCTAAGACTAATAAAACAGTAAATTAGAATTAACAACAAATAGATTATCCTAAGACCTTTCATTAATTTGAAAGGTTTTTTTTATTTTTTTTAGTACATTTCAAAAACACTTGTTATAGATTTGCATCCTTAAATTTGGTAGTATAAATGAAGAAAATTATTTTTAAATCATTAAAGATTTTTGGAGCATCAATTGGATTAATTCTTTTGTTAATGTTCTTGTTTCCAATACTTTTTCCGGGAAAAATTGAAAAAGAAATTAAAGAATTTGCCAACCATAAAATAAATGGTAAACTAAATTTTAAAGAAGCACATTTATCGTTCTTTAATCATTTTCCGTCTTTAACACTTTCTTTAAACTCCTTTTTACTCAAAGGCTCAACTCCATTTGCTAACGATACTTTGGTTGCTGCCAATGAAATTGCATTTGGTATTAACCTTAAAAATCTAATTTTTGATAAATCGGTTACCATAGATAAAATTTTCCTTTCTGATGCAATAATGAATGTCAAAGTAAATGAAAATGGAGAAGCCAATTATAATGTGTACAGCTCCAATAGTAAAGAAAATTCAACAGATACTACTTCGGCAACAGCCTTACGACTAAATAAAATTTCAATAGAAAACTCCCACTTAGTCTATAACGATAAATCTACCAAGATTTTAATCGATGCTAAAGGTTTTAATTATTTAGGAAAAGGAGACTTAGATAAATCTATTTTTGATTTAAAAACCGAAGCCAATATTGATAATTTCAATTTTACATTTGGAGACGAACACTACTTGAAAAATAAAAAAATAAATGCCAATTTAATAACTAAAATCAACACCAATTCACTATCGTTTCTATTTGAACAAAATAATTTAAAGATCAATAAACTACCTATTGATTTTACAGGAAAACTCGATTTTCTTAAAAATGGATATGATTTAGATTTTAAAATTCAATCAAATAACAGTTTGTTAAATGATTTTTTTACAGCTTTACCACCCAAATATGTCACTTGGTTAGAAAAAACTAAAGTAAAAGGAACAACGAGTTTACAATTAACGTTAAAAGGAAAATACATCGCCTCAACCAATGAAAAACCAGATTTGGCTCTCAATATGAAAATTAGAGACGGCGAGATAAACTATAAAAACGCACCTATTCCTGCCACAAATATATTCTTAAATTTTGATGCCAAATTGCCAGCTCTTGATACAGAAAAGGTGAAAGTAAACATCGACTCAGTATTTTTCAATTTAGGAACCGATTATGTAAAAGCAATTATTAAAACGGAAGGACTTAGTAAGCCAAAAATTGATGCACGTATTCAATCGGCTGTCAATTTAGGAAAGTTAGATTTGGCATTCGGAATTCAAAATATGGATTTGAAAGGACAATTAAATCTCGATATAAATTCGAAAGGTGTTTATGATGCCAAAAACAAAATTGTACCCATAACCAAAGGAAGTATTTCTTTCAAAAACGGATATATTAAAACCGATTATTATCCAAATCCAATTAAAAACATCAATCTTGTTGCATCACTATCGGATAATTCGGGATCGCTAAAAGATTTAAAAGTTAACATTTCACCTGCATCTTTTGATTTTGAAGGAAAACCAATTTATGTAAAAGCCAATCTAGAAAATTTAGAAAATGTAAAATACGACATCAAGGCTAAAGGCGAATTAGATTTAGCTAAAATCTACAAAGTGTTTTCTCAAAAAGGATTAGATATTAAAGGTTATATCAAGGCAGATGTCTCTTTTCAAGGTACTCAAGCCGATGCAGTAGCAGGAAATTATCATAAATTGAATAATAAAGGAACATTGCTATTAAGAAATATTAAAACCAACTCTGACTATTTGCCAAAACCTTTTTTAATTACAGAAGGTGAATTTGTTTTCAATCAAGACAAGATGAATTTCAATAATTTTTCGGCAACTTATGGTCAATCTAATTTTAGTATGAACGGTTATATGCAAAATGTAATTGATTATGTATTGTCAGAAAAAGGAATTCTAAAAGGAAATTTTAATCTAAAAGCCAATTATATTAATGTAGATGAGTTTATGCCTAATTCGGCCAAAAATCAAGCAACAAGTAATTCTTCTTCCAATAGCGTAGTTGTAATTCCTCCAAATTTAGACTTGCAATTTAATTGTGTGGCACAAAAAGTAGATTTTGATGAGCTTAAAATGGAAAATCTAAAAGGAAATGTAAGTATCAATAAAGGAGTTTTAAAATTGAATAAATCTGGTTTTGATATTATTGGTTCCAATGTTAAAATGGATGTTGTTTATGGAAGTGAATCGCTAGAAAAAGCATTTTTTGAATTTGAAGTGCTTGCCAAAGAATTTAATGTGAAACGCGCTTACAATGAGATAAAAATGTTTAGAGAAATGGCATCGGCTGCCCAAAGTGCTGAAGGAATTGTATCTTTAGATTACAAAGTAGCAGGAAAATTGAATAGCCAAATGATGCCAATTTATCCATCATTAAAAGGTGGTGGAATGCTTTCTGTGAAAAATGTAAAAATGAAAGGATTCAAAATGTTTGGAGCTGTAAGTAAGAAAACAGGAAAAGACGCAATAAAAAATCCAGATTTATCTAAAGTTGATATCAAATCTACAATCAAAAATAATATTATTACTATTGAGCGTTTCAAGTTTAAAGTTGCTGGTTTTCGTCCAAGAATTGAGGGAACAACAAGTTTCGATGGTCGATTAAATATTAAAATGCGATTAGGATTACCGCCTTTAGGAATTATTGGAATTCCATTAAAAATTACTGGAACTCAAGAAAATCCAAAAGTTGGATTTGGAAGAAAAACAGAAGATTTAGAAGAAACACAATACGACGAAACAAAAGCTGAGCCTGTAAAACCATAATGGATATAAAACAAAAAACCCGAATATTGCTATTCGGGTTTTGTGGTACCTACAGTACCAATATCACCCAAATTTCCAATTTTTAAAATCATACATTTTGTCGCGTAATCATCTATAAAGTCTATAAATTCAATGCTTTACAGATGATTTACATATTGGATAACATTGAATAAGTTTGTATATATTTTGACTTTACCGTACAACTATCGTACAAATTTTGTATATTTGAGTATAATTAAAACATACAAACGATGGCAACAATTAACTTTTTATTCCGCTCCACAAAAGAAGAAGCTCCTTTGACCTTAAGATTATTATTTAGACACAATAACGCTGATTTTGTTTTTGGCTCAAATACTAAATTATTAGTATCAAAAGAATATTGGACAAAGCAGCACAACAATAAAAGAATCAAAGAAACCGAAACTTTAGCGACAAGAAATAAAGTAAATGATGAATTAGGTAAAATTCAAGAATTTATTTTAAATGCTTTCAATAATTCCGAAGCAAATATAGTAGATAAAAAATGGTTAGAAAATCAAATTGATTTTTATTACAATCCACCTGCGGAACCAGAACAACTTCCAACTGACTTAATAAACTATTTAGATAAGTATTTAGAGTTTAAAAGTAACGATATAACGTACAACACCAAAAAGAAAATAAATGTCATCAAACAGCTTTTAGTGCGTTATGTTGATTATTCAAAAAAACCTTTAAACTTAACTGATGTAGATGGTAATTTTAAAATGAGTTTTGAAGCTTTTTGTTTAGAAAACCTTTATGCTCCAAATACTATTGCTACGGCTTTAAAGTTTATTAAAACGATTTGTAACCACGCAAAATCTAATGGATTAAATATTAGTTCGCAATTAGGTAATATTAAAATTAAACAAACGAAAATAGATAATATATATTTGAGTTTTGAAGATTTAGATAAAATTGAAAATACAGACAAAAGCAAATTCACAGATAGTTTATTAAATGCTAGAGATTGGTTAATTATTAGCTGCTATACAGGTCAAAGAATTTCAGATTTTATGCGTTTTAATGATAAACAAATTAGAGTTGAAAACGGAAAAAGTTTACTAGAATTCACTCAAGTTAAAACAGGAAAAAATATGACTGTTCCATTACATAAAAAGGTATTAGATATTTTAAAAAAGCGTGATGGCAAGTTTCCCTATGCAATTTCCGACCAAAAATATAATGCCTACATTAAAAATGTTTGTGAAATTGCAGAAATAAATGAGGTTATAAAAGGAAGTAAAAAATCCGAAACAGCAAAAGACAGCGGAATATATCGCAAAGAATCAAATGATTTTAAAAAGTTTGAATTAGTAACATCACATATTGGAAGACGTTCATTTGCAACTAATTTTTATGGAAAAATCCCAACTACTTATTTAATCTATGTAACAGGGCATAGCACAGAACAAATGTTTTTAACTTACATAGGAAAAAGCAACAAGGATTTAGCAATGGAATTAGTGAACTACTTTTGATGGGTTTTGGATAGTTTGGATTTATTTAATAATTTCACAATCTGAAACAAATATAATTGATGGTAGAGTTTGCAAATAAGGAAATTGAGATATATGACAAGCTAATAAATTTAATTGGCGGTCATTTAGTAACAATTGAATTCAATACAAAAGATAAAAGCAAACTTGAATATTTATTATGTTCAAGTTCAGAAGAAAAACAAAAAGTTACCAAAAAGAAAGTAAAAAAATTTAAAAAGGAAGTTGATAATTGCAGAGAAGAAATTGCAGGTTATTTGCTTGCATTAGCTGATATTTTTGATAACGGGCAATATTATTTAGAAAAAGATGATGTAACCAAAAACTTCCTAAGTGATTATTATGATGATCTTGTACAGATATTAGTCAAAGAAAACTTTGATATTTCAGAAATTACAGATTTAGAATTCTTCATTATATCAAGTGGATACGATTATCAACTTATTGAAGATTATATTTTTGGAGTAAGTCATATGTACTTTTATCAGTATTATAAATTGTGTTTAGATACTCTATACGAAAATTTAATCCCAGACGAAATTGAAAGTCAAAACAAGAAAAAATCAATTTCAGATATTACAAAGACTACGATTTTAAAAGAAGAACAAAATTTGGATAATATTTCAACTTTCAATAAAAACCTCTCTAACGACCCATTATTTGAAAAAACTAATGAATATACAAATTTAAAATCAGCGTTTACAGAAGGATATAAATCACGAACTGCACACTATCCAGATATTGATTATTTATTTGAAGTTAATGATGATTTAGAACTAAAGAAATGGGAAGAAACCGAGAAAGAAAAATTAAACAATACTTTTCTTAAAATGGTAAAAGACTTGAACCACAAAAAGACTTTCTTTTTTGGTTGTTCATTTGCCAATTACGAATACAATTATCCAATACGGTTAAACCAATTTTTAGAAAACTTTTATGATGCAACCGAACTAGAGTTTATAAATGAAGAATTAGAATTTTTAGAAAATATTATATACGACCTACAAAATTCCGAAAGTGCTCACGATGGTTATTCCCATTCTGGAATTGATAATTTTCTTAAAGCTTATGATGTTATTTCAATTACAGATTATAAACAATATTTGTTTTCTCATAACAAAAAAGTAGAATTTCTTGAATTCAAAAAAGCTAATTTTAATGTAATTAAACCAATAATAAAAAAGTCAATAGATTTAATTGAACTAGTAACTACAAACCCACATCCACAAGTCTTTGCTAATTTAAAAGCCTTTCAACTATTCGAGAAATTACATCAACAATTCAAGGACAGTAATAATAAAATGGCTGATTTTAGTTTTATCTACAGAAAAATGTATAATGATAGCTATATTTTAAATCACTTCAAACCACAAATGTTTATTGTATGGATCAACACAGAACCATATAATATAAGCCTTGATAAAATAAAAACGCTAAACGATTGTAGTACAACTCAAAAAGTGAACACTTATACCACTACAAAAGAACTTATGCAATTAAATTAAAATAGCGTTCTAAAAAAAGAACGAAAACATTCCGCATAAAGAATGGTTTTAGGTTGAAAAAAGAATACACTTCATAAGAATTTTGCCTTGTTAATAATTTATAAAACAAGGTATTATGCAAAACAACGCTATCTTATTAAAAGAACTATCAGTAGAACAACTACAACAATTGATAGGTGCATCCGTAAAAAACGGAATTCATGAGCTTCAAAAAGAACTCCAAACCAAAGACGACAATGAAGAACTACTTACTAGAGAAGAAACCTGTAATTTCCTCAAAATCGACAGCAGCACTTTATGGGCTTGGACGAATAAAGGAAAAGTAATTGCATACGGAATAGGAGCAAGACGTTATTACAAAAGGAGCGAACTATTGCAATGTCTAACTCTTTTAAAAAAGTAAGCTATGTCATATAGAGAGCCGAACGAAAAAATGCTTCTTGAAATCAATGAGCAACTAAAAGAGTTAAAAGCGATACTTTCAAAAACACAATTACTGGATCCAGACGATTTGTTTTGTGATAACGAAGAGTTTCTTAAAATAATGAAAATCAGCAGACGCACTTCACAATTTTGGAGAGATACTGAAATTATCGGTTTTATTCAAATTGGAAATAAAATTTATTTCCGTTTAAAGGATATTCAAGGATTATTAAACAAGAATTACAATCCTGCTAAATCCAAATAATTCATTTAATAAATCCTAAAGATGCTAGATTTATTAAAATTCAAAATCACAGATAAAATTCAAATCAATACGGTTTGGAACAATGACTTGTTAGAATATATTGGAAAATCCGAAAAATTGTATATTGATGAAATCAAAGAAAAAGAAATCCGTAAATACAAAAATTTAATATTTACCAAATTTCCAGACCGTTTAGAAATTCACGGCAGTATTCATTATTACTACAATGATGAATTACACAATGCCGATGATTTTTATATTGAATATTGTATCAATTCAATTCTTGAAATAAAAATGTTATTCCAGCTCGATTTAAGCAAGTGTTATCTAATAAATCTTGAATATGGAGTAAACATAAATCCAATAATAAATGTAAACGATTTGGTGCATAATCTAATGTACCATAACAAGAGACAATTTACACGAAATACAGTCTACAATCATTATAAAACAGCAGGAAATGACGGTTATAAACAGGTAAAAGCATATAACAAAAGTGTGCAATTTCCACACGAATGTGAAAACACATTTAGGTTTGAAATTAGATCACAACAAGCCAAATTTATAAATAGTTTAGACCTGTTTACATTACAAGATTTAGTTGAAATAGAAAATTATGATAAACTAATTAAATCATTAATAGCTGAATGGGATAATGTTTTACTATTCGATTTATCTAAAGATATTGATACTAAATTTTTCAATACTCATTTTTGGGAAGAAACTATTCGTGCAAAAAACAGAAACAGATTTAGTTTACAGAAAGCTCTTTATTACAAAAAACTGGGTGCAAATAATCTTCATTCCAACATTAGAAATATTATTGAAAGAAGAACCAAATATTTAAAATGTGTGCATATTCCAACTATTACAAAGGTGGAAACTGCACAGGTAAAGATTAAGTTCTAGTTTTTGTATTAAAAATACAATATTTTTTTAACACAATTATTAAGTTAAGTATTTTCTCTCTTTTGAGTTCAATTGCTTTTTCGTATTATTGTGAAAATTATACATAATTCTTCATTTAATGAATTTCACCGCCTTTCACGCTAAATACTTTGCCTACGAACTAACAAGGCAAAGACCTTCTAATGATATTGGAAAGTTAACTTCTTCCTTGCAAGATGCCCAAGTGGATTTAAACCCACATCAGGTTGAAGCTGCATTATTTGCTTTTCAGTCACCATTATCACAAGGAGCAATTTTAGCTGATGAAGTTGGATTAGGTAAAACCATTGAAGCGGGTATAATATTATCACAACAATGGGCAGAACGAAAACGTAAACTATTGATAATTGCACCTTCAAACTTACGTAAACAATGGAACCAAGAGTTAGCTGATAAATTCTTTTTGCCTTCGGTTATCTTAGAAACAAAATCTTTCAACGAACATATTAAATCTGGTAATTTAAACCCATTTAACCAAAACGACAACATAGTTATTTGTTCTTATCACTTTGCTAAAAACAAAGCTATTTACATTGAGCAAACCCAATGGGATATTGTTATTATTGATGAAGCTCACCGATTACGAAACGTTTATAAAGCATCTAATAAGATTGGTAATGTTATTAAAGAAGCTATCCAAAAAAGAAAGAAAGTTTTATTAACGGCAACTCCATTACAAAATTCAATACTTGAATTGTATGGTTTGGTAAGCATCATTGATGATTTTATTTTTGGAGATTTAAAGAGTTTTAAAAGTCAATACAGCAGACAATTAGATGAAGGTAATTATGAAGAGTTAAAAAGTCGATTACTTCCAATTTGTCATAGAACTTTAAGAAGACAAGTTTTAGAATATATTAATTATACAGAAAGAAGAGCCTTTTGCGAAGAGTTTTCTCCTTCGGATGAAGAACATCAATTATATGAATGGGTTTCTGAATATTTACAACGTCCCAAACTTTATGCTTTACCCAATAGTCAACGTCAATTAATGACTTTGATTTTGAGAAAACTGTTAGCATCTTCAACGTATGCTATTTACGGAACGTTAGATGCTTTAGTTAAAAAATTAGAAAAAATAATTCATAAAAACGATACTGATTTATTAATTGAATTAGAGGAAGATTTTGAAACACTTGAAGAAATTAGTGATGAATGGATTGAAGACGAAGAAGATGTTGTTGCTGAAATTGAATATACTCCAGAAGATATTGAAGCTATAAATGCTGAAATTATAGATTTAAAAAAGTTTCGTGATTTAGCTCAAAAAATTAGAATTAACTCTAAAGCCGAAAGGTTAATTGTTGCATTAGAAAAAGCATTCGTTGAAATAGAAAAATTAGGTGCAAATCAAAAAGCTTTGATTTTTACAGAAAGTAGAAGAACGCAAGAATTCATATATAATTTATTAGAAGCAAGAGGATATAAAAATAAAGTTGTTCAATTCAATGGATCTAATACGGATGCAAAATCAAAAGAAATTTATAAAAATTGGCTGCTTGAACATAAAGGAACTGATAAGGTAACAGGTTCGCCAACTGCTGATAAAAGAGCAGCGTTAGTAGATTATTTTAAAGAAGAAGCAACTATAATGATTGCAACTGAAGCTGCTGCCGAAGGTATCAATTTACAGTTTTGCTCTCTAATTGTGAATTTCGATTTGCCTTGGAACCCACAACGTATTGAACAAAGAATTGGTCGTTGCCATCGTTACGGTCAAAAACACGATGTGGTTGTAGTTAATTTTTTAAACATTAAGAATGCTGCCGACCAAAGAGTTTATGAATTGCTAGATCAAAAATTTCAATTGTTTGATGGTGTATTTGGTTCTAGTGATGAAGTACTTGGTGCGATTGGTAACGGTGTAGATTTTGAAAAGCGAATTGCTCAAATCTATAATGACTGTAGAACAATAGAAGAAATTAAAGATGCTTTTGATAATCTTCAAGATGAATTAAGACCAGAAATATCAGAAAAAATTCAAACAGTTAGAACTACTTTATTAGAACATTTCGATGAAGAAGTAAAAGAAAAGCTTAAAAGTAATTTACTTGAAACAAGACAGCACTTAAATACTTTTGAAGACAAGCTTTGGAAAACAACACAATATTTTTTGAAGGATTATGCCGAATTTTCTAATGATTTTTCTTTTAAGTTAATTAAGAACCCATTCCCAAAAGAAAACATACATAACGGTCCTTATATGATTTTGAAGCCAAAAGAAGGGCAAAAAAAATCAGATATATTTATTCCAGACGATACCAATATTTATAGAATAGGTCACAAGCTTGCGCAAAGAATATTAAAGTCATGCAAAGAAAATGAAACACTAACCAAAGAAGTAGTTTTTGATTATTCATCAACACCAACAAAAGTTACTGTTTTAGAAAAATATATTGGAAAATCGGGTTGGCTTCAAATAGAACACTTATGTGTAAATTCATTTGAAGAAGAAGACTATGTTTTATTTGCCTGTAATACGGATGATGGGGAAACAATTCCAGCCGAAACAGCACAAAGGTTTTTTTCTTTATATGCTGATGAAAATGAAATGATTATTATCAGTAATGAAGTAAGCTCAGTATTAAAAGATTTAATCCAAGTAGAGAGACAAGAAATAATTTCAGAAAATGCCAATAGAAACAGAGACTTTTTTGATGTCGAAATGGATAAGCTAGACCAATGGGCGGATGATATGAAAATAAGTCTTGAAAAAGAAATTAGAGACCTTGATGCCGAAATAAAATTACGAAAAGCCGAAGCAAAAAAAATGCTTAATCTGGAAGCAAAAGTAAAATCTCAAAGGCAAATAAAAGAGTTAGAAAAGAAGCGAAGTGAAAAAAGACAAACTTTATTTTCTGCTCAAGACGAAATTGACGATAAAAAAGAAACACTCTTAACAGATATTGAAAAAAGATTAAACCAAAAAATTGAGCAAAAACAACTGTTCACAATTAAATGGAAAATAATTTAAAAAAATTATATTTTATTTAACCCTAAAGGTTAATCATTTTTAATAAAAAATATTATATTTGCATGACAATTGAGTATAAAAGCAATAAATTAAAAAAAAGTGTAGAAAGTCCAAGAGCGATACTAAAGAACTATGGTACTCGGGCAAAGCTTGTCAATCAAAGACTTGAAGAACTTAAAGCAGCAAAAAATTTATCAGATTTTAAAAACATTCCTAAAGCCAACTGTCATGAACTTACAAACGCTAAAGGTAAAAAAGATGAATTAGCATTAGATATTTCCGCTAATCATAGAATAATTTTTAATCCATATCATGATCCTATTCCTAGGAAAGAAGACGGCGGTCTTGATTGGTCTTTAGTTACACACATTATAATTCTTGAAATTGGTGAAGATTATCATTAATTAAACCTAAACAAACGATGAAGTACAAAACACTTGAGGATATAGAAGCAGCAAAATTTCTTATTTCTCATCCAGGTGAAACCCTCATAGATACTATAGATGCCAAAAACATTTCTCAAACAGAATTGGCAAGTCGCATGGGAAGACCTATAAAAACGATTAATGAAATCATTCAAGGCAAAACGGCTATTACTCCAGAAACTGCTATTCAATTAGAACGTGTTTTAGGTATTTCAGCTGAATTTTGGATTGAAAGAGAGCAAAATTATAGATTAGAGTTAGCTGAAATTGCTGAAACAGAAACGCTATTAGAAAAATCACAATGGCTTCAAAATTTCCCATTATTAAGCATGAAAAAACTGGGTTGGATTGATTATTCTAAAAACGAAATAATAGAACAATTCAATGCGGTGCTTTCTTTTTTCTCTGTTTCTAGTGTAGATGCTTATCATAGCCATTATGAAATAGAAGAAGCTGAAATAGCTTTTAGAATGATTAATACCGGTGATAAAAATAAGCATAATGTAAATGCGTGGTTACGCAAAGGAGAAATTCAAGCCAATGAACTTCCAACTATTGAATTTGATGCTACAAAGTTTAAATCGGCATTACATAGCATAAAAACTATTATGGCCAATCATCCTGATGATTTTTTTGAACAATTACAAAATCTTTGTTTACAAGCAGGAGTTAAAGTGGTTCACACACCTTGTTTGCCTAAAACTAGGCTTCACGGTTCTACTCGTTGGATAAATAATACAGCATTAATTCAACTATCAAACCAATATCAAAGAAATGATATTTTTTGGTTTACATTTTTTCATGAAGCAGGTCATATTTTGAAACACGGCAAGAAAGATGTTTTTGTAGAGGGATTACAATATACTGCCGAAGGTCAAATTAAAGAAGATGAAGCCGATAAGTTTGCAGTAAAATATACTTTCTCCGAAAAAGAAGAAGAAACATTGTATCAGAAGAATTTTAATGAAGAAGACCTAGTTAAATTCATTAATCAGTATGCTAAAGAAATAAACACGCATCCTGCAACCATAATAGGAAGATTAGCCAAAAAAGGCAAATTACACGACAGCGTAGGTTGGTCGCATAATTTTTATAAAAAAGTAGATTTATCAAATTAACAATCCTATTATGTCCAAAAATAAACTCCAAAAACTAGAATTAACTTGGATTGGCAAAGGTGACGAACCCAAGCTAGAACCAAGAATTCTTATAGAAAATCCTGAATACAGTTACGGTGACACTAACACAGAAAATATTCTCATACACGGAGATAATCTACTTGCTTTAAAAGCACTTGAACAAGATTTTGCAGGTAAAGTAAAGTGCATATACATAGACCCTCCTTACAATACAGGGAATGCATTTGAACATTATGATGATGGTGTGGAACATTCGCTTTGGTTGAATTTGATTAGTCAGAGGTTGAAAATATTAAAAAACTTATTAACTGATGATGGAACAATATGGATAACACTAGATGATAATGAAGTGCATTATTGCAAAGTTATGTGTGATGAGATATTTGGTAGAAATAATTTTATACAAGGAATAATTTGGAAATCCAGTGATAATTCTAATAATGATGCTAAACAATTTTCAATTGATCATAACACCATTTTAGTTTACAGCAAAACTTCAGGTTGGCTTTCCAAAAAATTAATGGCAAAAGAAGCACAAGCAAAACATTTTAAAAATCCAAATAACGACCCACGAGGTCCTTGGTTTGATGGCAACCCAATTTCATCACCTGCTTATCGTGAAAATTTAGTATTTGATATTGAAACACCTATCGGGACTAAAATTTCAGCTCCAAAGAATGGTTGGAGATGGAGCAAAGAAACTCTATTTGAAAAAATGGAAATCGGTGAAATATATTTCAATAAAGATTATACAAATATAAAGCGTAGAACTTATGCTAGTGATAGTAAAGGATTGCCACCATCAACATTGTGGAATGATTTAGAAGAAACAGGTCATAATAGACAAGCTAAATATGAACAAAAAAAATTATTTCCTAACTTTTCAAAAGAAGAATGGTTTGCAACACCAAAGCCAGAAAAACTAATAAAAAAAATTCTTTTATTATCAACTAATGAAAACGATATTGTTTTGGATAGTTTTTTAGGGTCAGGGACAACATCTGCTGTAGCTCATAAAATGAACAGAAGATGGATAGGAGTAGAATTAGGTGAACAAGCTATTATTCATTGTGTACCACGTTTAAAAAAAGTTATTGATAATACTGATAAAATAGGTATTTCCGAAGAAGTTAATTGGCAAGGTGGTGGTGGTTTCAAATTTTACACTTTAGCACCTAGTTTATTAAAACAAGACAAATTCGGCAATTGGGTAATCAGTCAAGAATACAATCCTGATATGTTAGCAGCAGCAATGGCTAAACAAGAAGGATTTACGTATTTACCAAATGAAGACAAGTTTTGGAAACAAGGAAATTCAAGTGAAAATGACTATATTTTTACAACTACTCAATTTATAACAGTTGAAACTCTAGACAGCATTCACGACGATATGCAAGATGGTGAAAGTATTTTAATTTGTTGTAAAGCGTTCCAAAAAGAATGCAAAAGCAAATACCCAAACATTACACTTAAAAAAATACCGCAAATGTTATTAGACAGATGCGAGTTTGGTAAAGACGATTACAGCTTAAATATTGTTAATCTGCCAACAGAAGAAGCCACTAATGAAGAGGCTTTAATTGATGAGGTAAATATAGAAAGCGTACAAGAAATAAGAGATAACAAAGAAGTTGATAATCAAGGTACATTATTCGAATAGCCTATGAACACTATAGCCAATAACATAAAATTACGCCTTTCACTTCGTGAACCATTGCAAGAAGCATTAGATATTGTAGCTCAATTATCAGGTGATTTATCTTTAAGAAAAGTACCAGATAACGAAGAAGAAGCTTTAGCATTTATTAAAAACGAATTAGACAAAGTAAAAAATAGTTTTACCACCTGTACTAGCTTTCAAAGAGATTTTCCATCAGTTGCGTTTTCTATTGCAACAGGAGTAGGTAAAACACGTTTGATGGGTGCTTGTGTAGCTTATTTGTATTTACAGAAAGGAATTAAGAACTTCTTTATTTTAGCACCTAACTTAACCATTTACGATAAATTAATCGAGGACTTCGGAAATCCTGCCTATCATAAATATGTATTCAATGGTATTTCAGAGTTTGTGCATAACAGACCAGTAATTATTACAGGAGACAATTACAACCAACAAGGAAACCTATTTAAAGAAGGAGAAATTAGAATTAATATTTTCAATATTTCTAAATTCAATTCTGATAATAAAGGACAAAAGAAAGATGGAGTTTCATTAGCTCCAAAAATTAAAAGACTATCAGAATATTTAGGACAATCCTATTGGGAGTATCTATCAGGCATTCAAGATTTAGTTATTCTTATGGACGAAGCACATCGTTATCACGCAGATGCTTCTAAAAATGCAATCAATGAACTAAAACCAATATTAGGTTTAGAATTAACTGCAACACCATTTGACGAAAAACAAAAACCTTTTCAAAATGTGGTTTATGAATATTCATTAGCACAAGCATTGGCAGAAGGAAAGTATGTAAAAAATCCTGCTATTGCTACTAGAAAGAATTTCAAACGAGGTGATTTATCTGAAAAGGAAATAGAAATAATAAAATTGGAAGATGCAATTAGTGTTCATCAAGATACTAAAACGGAATTAGAATTATATTCAAAAAATAACGGAGTTAAATTAGTAAAACCTTTTATTTTAGTAGTTTGTAAAGACATTAATCACGCTAGAGAAGTTTATGATTTAATCAATTCTAGTGATTTTTATGAAGGAGAGTACAAAGGTAAAGTATTGCAAATTGACAGTTCTACAAAGAAAGAAGAAGAAATAGAAAAGCAATTTTTGTCATTAGAAAGTTCTGATAACGAAATTGAAATTGTAATCCACGTTAATATGCTAAAAGAAGGTTGGGATGTTACCAATCTTTACACTATTGTACCACTTCGTGCCGCTAATGCAGCCATTTTAATTGAACAGACTATTGGTCGTGGTCTTCGTTTACCTTTTGATGGTAAAAGAACCGGAGTAGATAGTATTGATAAACTTACGGTTATTGCTCACGATAATTTTGAAGCAGTATTAGCTGCGGCAAAAGATCCAAATTCGGTTTTGAATAAAATGAGTTTCATTGAAATTCCAGAAGAGAATTTAGGAACAAAAACCGAAGTAGTTACCTCAAAACCAGTTTTTGAATTAAAGCTAGAAACCGAACAGATTGCAGTTAATAAAATTGAAAATAAAGAAAACCAACAAAAAGCACAAAATACACTTGATGCAAAAATAGCTATTATAAATTCATTACCTGATTTTAATACATTACCCGAAGTTAGAAGAGTAGAAGATTTAAACAAAGAAGAAGTAAAGAGAAAAGTAATTCGCCAAATTGAAAAGAAATTAAACGAAGGTCAAGGAAATCTTTTTGCAGCTGATATTGTTAAGGAAGCAGAAGAAACCTATGAAAAAATTGTAGCTTCTTACAAAGAAAATATTATTGAAATTCCTAGAATGGATTTAGTGTTGGGTGAAGTAACTGCTACATTCAATCATTTTGATTTAGATACTACTAATTTTAATTATCAAGCTTTAGAACAAGAAATTATCAGAATGGGTTTAATGGATAAATCTATAGAAACAATTAAAGCAAAATCAAGTGGTTCTTATGGCAATCCTGTAAAAATGATTATTGCAGAATTAATTGATTATCCAGAAATTGATTATGATGATAATGCCGACTTATTGTATCATTTAGCAACCCAAGCATACAATGCTATAAAAGAAAACATTGATAAAGAAGAAAATATATTACAAGCATTATTCCAATTCAAATCAGCAATAGCAGACAAGATATATTTGCAAATGAAAGCTAATTTTTCGCTTTCAACTCCTGATTATGTTGCTCCAAGAGTATATCCATTTACTAAAATAGAACAATGGAATTTCTCCGCTTTAGTCAATGCCGGATATAAAGATTACAGAGAAATAGTTACACCAACAATAATGGTTCCTAAATACGTTTTTAGAGGTTTTGAAAAAGCGTGTCATTTCGAATATAAGTTTGATAGTAAGACAGAACAAGACTTGGCATTTGTACTAGAAAACGATAATAAAGTTTTAAAATGGCTTCGTCCTGCAAATAATCAATTCCGTATCTATTGGGATAATAATTCCAAAAGATATGAACCCGATTTTATTATTGAAACAGAAGATACAATCTATATGGTTGAGCCAAAATCATCAGCAAATATTAATGATGCAGATGTATTAGCCAAAAAAGAAGCCGCTATTAAATATTGTAAATATGCAACAGAATTTACTTCTCAAAACAAAGGTAAACAATGGAAATATTTGCTTGTACCACATACTGAAATATCAAGAACTATAAATTTTGATTTATTAATTGCAAAGTTTAGTTAAGAGTATAGTCTATTTTTAAACTGTAAACAATACAATATCAGTACATTAATATTAAATAAAACTTAAATATACAAATATATTTGCAATTGATTAACCTATAGCTTAATTTCGCAGTGAGAAAAGCAAGAGAAATATTAAAAAGTAAAGATGGTAAAAGAATTATTTGTATTGATACCGATAATTGGAAAACTATCATTGACTACATAAATCAAGATGTTCGACATAAGAAAAAGTTCGAATACATTTGTGGTGTACTTTTAGATGGGCATAGGAATACTGATATTTATGATAAAGAAGATATAAATGATAAGTGTAAAGATGTAACCGCAATGAAATTCTTCAAAGGTCAAGATAATGATAGAATATATTGTAAAGAAATGTCACTTGAAGATAAAACATTTGTTATTATAGCAGCTGAATTGTTTGAAAAAAAGAAAACTCAAAAAAACTCAAAAAAAAATAAACCAATAATTGAAAAAGTCGGTAAATATGAATATGAAATCATTAGAAAATAAATACCAAGAAATTGATAATGCGTTTGATGATTTATTTAAAGAACTAGACAATAATTTTGAGATTGATGCAAAAGTAATAGCTTCAAAGTTTTTAAATGAAGTTAAAGATATTGCTGAAGTAAGAAAAATAAATCGTAAAAAATTAGCGGAAATGATTGGGACTTCACCAAGTTATTTAACCCAATTGTATCGTGGAACTAAATTAATGAATTTGGTTACTATGGCTAAATTAAAAAAAGCACTTGATTTAGAAGTTGAAATAAAAGTCACTAATAACATCTATGCTTTTGAAGTTGAAGAAAATAAATTTGAAAAGTTTTATAGTACACATAAATGCACTCACAATAATGTTTTATGGGGTGTTATAAAAAATTTCAATAACGACAGTTCAACGGATAATGACAAATATGTCTCTAATGATAATGCTACTGGAAATAATAAGATAAAATTTGCATAATGAAATTTGTAAAGTCTCAACTTGAATTAATTGATTTTTTTATTATCAACACCAAGTACAAATTTGTTGATGCTATAGAAAATAATATTGATGTTAGAAAACTGTTTTCAGAATATGAAATGGATATTGATTTCATGCCAAAAATTCGTGAGAACAATCAATATTTCGTTTATATAAAAATCAGTATAAATGAAATAGAAAATCCTTTACCTGGTTATTCTCTTTTTGTTGAAGGCGTTTGTATTTTTAATTTCAATGATGATGAGGCTATTGAAGAAAAGATAAAAGCAGAGTACATTTGGTCATCAGGCATAAGCATTGCTATAAACAATTTGAGAAATTATATTTCAACTCAAACATCTTATTTTCCATTTGGTAAATTTAATCTTCCAGCTGTTGATTTAACCAGTTTGATTAATGAAAAGAAGATATTGATGGAAAGCAATAAACCTGTTTAGTGGTAATTAGTAAATTTATAGTTATGGATTATTTTTTTAGTTTAGTTTTTGGAATTATATCTGGATTGATTGCATCATATTGTTTTTTAATTTTTTTTCTAAATAAAAAAAGACCGAACATAAATATTTCTGGAAACATTAGTAAGGTTGATATTAATGGTGAAGTTAATTATCTTTTCAAGTTTGTTAACATGACAAACTCCGAAATATTTGATGTTCATATTGAATTATTATTTTACAAGCCGTTTGGCGATTATAATGGTGGTAACTTACAAGGTAAAGATATTACATTAAAAGATAATTTTATTTCATATATGCCTTGTAACAAAAATACTGATAATCACAATCTTCACGCTGTTAGAATTAGGACTACAGACAACTTAGAGGAGATGTGGAGCGATCCTTCATCATTTATAAGATTATCAATAATAGCAAAACATTCATTGTCAGGTTTTAATAAAGTATTTGTAAAAGATTTTATTAATAAAGACACTATATCTTCTAAGAATTTTATTTCAGGTAGTGATTTAAATGTTAAATAAGTGTCTTTTATTTGCTTTTGTATTATTATTGGTATTATATTTGTCTAATCTATGTTTAGATATTAAACTAATTAAATCAAATTATTATGAAAAAAGATGTAATTCTTGGGTAACACCAATAAGGTTTAAAATATTATTAATCTCTAAATATAAGTCTGTTTCATACAGACTTTTTTTATTAATAGGAGCTTAATTATCTCATTCATCTGCACAAAAATCTCTCCTAGTCCAAGTATTCCTAGCATCAATTCTTTGTTTGCTTCATTTCGCTAATTCAAATAAACAATAAATACTTTGTGTGAATATGGGAATCAATAGAAACAACTGCTAGTAACGGAAGTTTTGCGCTATTGGGGTAATAGTGTTAACAGAATGTTCGTCTTGTTTTTGTACTCTTTAGTGTAGCTGAAAATTTATTGCTCTTTAATCCCCAACAGACGCAAAGCCAGCCGTTACTAGCAATTGTAAACCTCCGCAACAACATTTTTGGTAAATACAACTTTTATCTTTCCGCATAACTTCTTCCGAAACCAAGCAGACACAGACAATCAAACCGCATAAAAAGAAATTGGAAGTATTTTCATATTGACATTGTGAGTATAAAAATTGCTTTAAGAGTTTATTGTTTTTTTGGTTTAAAGCAATTTTCTATACCCACAATCCCAATAGTGCCAGTAAGAGTATTCTTTTTTATTTGCCACAAAACCCCAAGTCATTGGCTTTCCGTCTCCTTGATACCTAGCGTTTTCAAAACAATAATTGTAGTAACATTCAAGTTTTATCTTTCTAATTTACGTGCAGGCATCAAGCAGCCAAGAAAACCAATCAGAACATCCCAATAAGCAAAAAAAAAAAATACCCTTACTTCGAGCTTCTGCCAACGCACTAGGAAAGAGTTTTCATTGTTTTTTGAAGATGCCACAACGTTTCCGAATAACATTTAGATAAAATAGAAAAACCTCATTATGCAGGAACAATAAGGCATCCTCAAAAATCAAATTTGCCCACAAGAGTATTGTTTTTTATTTGCCACAACCACAAAATATAAATCAACTATCCAATAAGCAAATAAAAAACAATACCCTTGTTTCGCTACTGCCAGCGCACAAGGTCAGAGCAGTTGGGGAAATCTTCCATTTCCCCAAACCCCTATGGATGCAATTTTTTTCAAACGAATGCCCACAGCATCCGATTTCAAAAAGACGAATCCGAAAGGGCATTCGTTTAAAAAAAACAGCTCAAAATGATGTCTTATCGGAATGGTAAGTGAAGAATTTGAAGTTATGGGCTTACTTGGATTTTTTTAGATAGATAAAAAATATTTTTTTCCAGAATTGAATTGTTAAGATTTAAAAATTGACCAATTGAGATTCACGGATAAGTAATACATGACTGCACCATATTTCATACATAACTCGCCATTATAGATAAAATAATTTCAAAACATAAAAAAAGCCCAATCGAAAGAAAGGGCTTGAATTAGAAGTAAAAATAATTTTTGTTAGAACAAATCTTGAATTTTCATTGCGTTTCCTGCATTGAATAAATAGAAATTTACACCAACTTGCTGATAAAATTCTATTCCTACGCTTCCGATTGCTGTTACATTGGTATTCATTGTTGGAGCATTT
>NZ_JAYWFT010000110.1:0-4211 GCF_043778725.1 Flavobacterium sp.
ATTTCCTGTAATTAATGCACAAAATATAAGAATTGGCGGTTTATCAGACAATCTAGGTTATCCTACCGAATCTAATAATACTTTAGAATCGAAATTAAAATTGTCTGCATTGCCAATTGCAGCCTATCATAAAATTTATGATGAATTTTATAGAGACCAAAATTTAATTGAACCTATTTATCAGGAAGTTGAAGACGGATTTAATAGTTATTATGACCAACAAAAAAATAGTCTTCAAAGACGTGCTTGGTCTCATGATTATTTTACAAGTTGTCTTCCATTTGCTCAAAAAGGGGAAGCAGTAACACTTGGAATAAACGGAATAGCACCTGTTCAATTTAAACGTAATAGTGAACCAATGAAATATGTTGACCCGATTACAGGTCAACCTTTGGTTACACCAAATATAAACGGTAGTACAGCGCTTTCTAAAGCACCTAATGGTGAAGTTTATGCAGGTAATACACCACTTGGACGATTGGATAATTCTGATAATCTTCAAGTACAATTAACAGATGTTGAAGCAGTAAAAATAAACGATTTGCGTCGAGCATTTAAATTACAGGAATGGCTTGAAAAAAACGCAAGAGCTGGTACACGTTACGCAGAATCTTTATTAAGCCATTTTGGCGTTCGAAGTTCTGACGCACGATTACAACGACCAGAATATTTAGGCGGCGGTAAATCACATCTTGCAATAAGTGAAATATTACAAACTTCACAATCTGAGAGTACACCGTTAGGAACACTAGCAGGACACGGAATTAACGTTGGACAAAGTAATAACTTTAATAAAAGGTTTGAAGAACATGGCATTATAATAGGTATTATATCTATTCTTCCAAAACCTAGTTATATGAATACTACGCCAAAAATGCTATTTAAATTTGATAAATTTGATTATGCTTTTCCAACATTTGCAAATTTGGGCGAACAGGAGGTTCTTAACCGTGAAATAGACGGTAACCATATAGAACCTGAAAAAGTATTTGGTTATTTACCAAGATATGCGGAATACAAAAACACACACGATAGTGTAAGTGGAGATTTTAAAACAACGCTTGATTTTTGGCATATGTCTCGAAAATTTGCAAATTCTCCACAATTGAACAAAGATTTTATTGAATGTAATCCTGATAATAGAATCTTTGCCGTAACTGACGAAACAGACAAAGTATGGTGTCACATACGACACAATATAACTGCTCGTAGAATGTTGCCACTATTTGGCACACCAAGTTTATTGTAATGTGTTTACAACCATTAACTATAAAAACTGCAAAAGTACGGATGGACGGGAAATATCTCGTCCACGTGCCTTGCGGCAAGTGTCCAAAATGTAAAAAACTTAAACGAGATTCGTGGTCATTTAGATTAAATCATTTACATAATAAATCATTACAGTCACAATTTATAACATTTACATATGACCCAATACATCTTCCTCGCACTGATTCCTATGTTCCTACATTATGCAAAAGAGATATACAATTATTCTTTAAAAAGTTACGAAAAGCACAAAAACAAGTCGATGATACGCCTATTAAGTATTATCTTGTTGGAGAGTATGGAACAAGGACTAATCGCCCTCATTATCACGCTCTTATGTTCGGTGTCAATCCTAATATTAATATTAATCGTGTATGGGGTAAAGGCTTTACTCTCTCACTTCCTATAAAACAAGGCGGTATACAATATGTTTTAAAATATATTACAAAACAGCCAAACAAGGTAAATGATGCATTGCCAGAATTTAGCTTATCTTCTAAAGGTATAGGCGAAGACTATTTAACTGCAAATATTATGCAGTATCATAAGCAAATACAAAATAGTTATCTTATTTTAGAAAATGGCGTTAAAATGCCAATACCAAAATATTACAAAGAAAAATTATATAGTTCTTCAAATGGAGAACGAGAAAAAGTAACAGTGTATCTTATGAATAGATACCAAAAAACTGAAAAACAAAAGCACGCACAGTACATGCGTCAAAATCCAACACATAGTGTTAATACTATGTTAAAAAACATTGATTTACAAAATTATAATAATAAGTTTGACAAAAGAATAGAAACCCTATAAAACAATTAATTATGAGACGAAAAAATGGTCGAAAACAAAAAACTGCACGGCAGACCGTGACTATTCAAAGAGGAGGTACTCGATTATGAAAATTAGAACTCCATACACAAACGAACCTTCATTAGGTGAGTTTAATAACGGTATTATTATCACCGTTCCAGACCAAGCATTAAGTCTTAAAGACTTATTAGCCCAAGTACGTGCAGGCAAAGATGTAAAACAATTTGAACCACAGTACTACGAAAATTTAATCGTCCCAAATCCTAAAATGGATTTAGTGGATATACAAAATCAACGTGAATTATTAGAAACTAATTATGAACAAACAACAGAGACGATTAAAAAAAATCGAAAATCTCAAGTATTATCACAAGATAATAACTTAGAAACAACCGAAGATAAAAGCGAATAAAAATATTTGCATTTTTCTTGCAAATATTATTATTTGCGTATGCCCTCCGCTAAGGAGTCCCCCTGAAAGGGATAGCCTAACGGCAATGAAAAAATTTACACTTAAATTTTTTCTCTAACCAACTAACTTGATATATATATGCCAATTGACACCACCCCACAAAACAAACAAAAAAAACAAAAAAGGGGGTGTAAAAACTGCGTAGCAATTCTGCATCACAGATGCAGAATTGCACAGCAGAAGTAAAGTGCAAAAAAAAAGACGACAAATAAAAGCACAGTAAAACGACGCAAAAAAAAAAGTCAAAAAAACGCACGACACAAAAAAGTCAATTGCAAAAAAAACAAAACAAAACAAATAAAAACAAAAAATTATGTTTAAAAAACTAATACAAATACTAATCGCAATATTTAAATATTGCACAAAAGAAAATAAATAATGCCTGGCATTTTACCTTTTCTACCATCTATAATAAGTGCAGGAACTGCAATATATGATGGAATCAGCGGAAACCAAGAAAGACAAGACACATTTACAATAAATCAGCAAAATCGTGATTTTCAAAAACAAATGTGGAATGAAAACAATGCTTACAATACTCCGCTTGCACAAAAAAAACGAATGTTAGAAGCGGGATTTAATCCTAATCTCGTATACGGAAACGGTACAGTAGCTAACACTTCACAGATGGGCAACGTACCTAGTGCGGTTGCCCCAAAAGCCCCAAAAATAAGAGACATTGATACTGCTTCTTATTTTGATATTCAACAAAAACAGGCACAAACAGCAGTAACTGCTAAACAACTGGAAGTAATGACAGCTCAAATAAATAACAGTACAAAAGACACTGAATATAAACAGGCTCTTATTGATAAGACAGGTGCTGATATTCCAAAAATAAATGTTGAAACAGATAGAAGTAAAAATCGATTATCAGTCGAAACTGACATTGCAAGTACGCAAGTAAGTACAGCAAAAGAAAATTTACGTCAAACACAGTTAAAAAACGAAACAATTGAAATAGGTAATAAAACATTACCACAAAGACTTCAATTGCAGGCACAGGAAAGTATAAGCAAAATACAGCTTAACGGTTCCGTAAAGACAACTAACGAATTTGAAGCACAAATTAAGAGTGAAATGTTAAAGCTTTATAAAGCTGGACTTTCTCCACAAGATCCAATTTATGCTAGAGTATTGGACAAAATGTATAATGCAATTCCCGATGGTACTTTTAGTATACAAGGATTGCAGGAACTAAGTAAAAAAATGGATACATTCATTCGCGACAACATTTATAAAGGTTGGTAGCACAAAACAAAAATTATGAAAATATTTCAACAAATTCAAATCAACAAAGAAAAGTCAAATAGTTTTGACTTGTCACACGACAAAAAATTATCATTTAATATGGGTGAACTTGTACCTATGTTATGTCAGGAAGTTATTCCCGGAGATACATTTAATGTACAGTCAGAACAATTAATAAGATTAGCGCCAATGGTTGCTCCAATGATGCATAAAGTAGATGTATATACACATTTCTTTTATGTACCAAACAGAATATTATGGAGTCGTTGGGAAGATTTTATTACAGGTACAGAAGAAAATCAGCCAATATTTCCTGTAATTAATGCACAAAATATAAGAATTGGCGGTTTATCAGACAATCTAGGTTATCCTACCGAATCTAATAATACTTTAGAATCGAAATTAA
>NZ_JAYWFT010000111.1:0-4203 GCF_043778725.1 Flavobacterium sp.
TTTTTTGAAGTTCTTCTAGAAAGACTACAGTGTAGAATAAATCTAAACCTAAACCTCCATAGGCTTCTGGATATGCTATTCCAAAAAAGCCCATTTCTCCAAATTTTTTCCAAATAAAACGTTCAATTGTACCTGTTTTTTCCCATTTTTCAATGTGAGGCACAACTTCTTTTTGCAAAAAGTCTTTTAAACTCGCTCTAAATAATTCGTGTTCTTCTGTAAAATATGTTGAATTCATAATATAACTGCTTAATTTTTGTTCTATTTTTTAGAATTCCAAATATAAGACAATTATTTTTACTTTATCAACAGGAAAAGCTTTAATATTTGCTAAATCCTCAATTTTCAAATCGCCATTCATACTTCTATAAGTTACTATGTTTTTAGAAATAGGATATTTGAAGTATGGAAATTGTCCTAATTCCTTGATAGAAGCATTGTTGATATTGATTTTTTTAATTTTGGGAAGTGAATTAATTTTAAAATATTTATTAAGATTGGAGACAACTTCTGGCGATAAACCCCAAATTTCATTCATTTGATCCATAGAAACGAATGCGCCATAGGTATCTTTTTGGGCTAAAATTCTATCAGAAATTGCATCACCTATTCCGTAAATTTTCATCAAATCTTCTTTAGTAGCTTGATTGATGTCTAAAACTTTCATGGCTTCTTTCTTTGGAAACTCTTTCCAATTGGATTTTGCATAAGAATTTTGATAACTACCTTGATTCTTTTTATTGACCCAATCTGGAAATTTAAAGAAAGGAGCAATCGCATTTAAAAGCGAGTCTGAAATTCCGGTAACTTTTTGAAATTCTTCAGGTGAGTTGGCAAATTTTCCTTGTTTTCTAAAGGCAAGTAATCTATCTATTTGATCTACTTTCATACCTAATTTATATCCTTTAAAGTCGGTTATAAAATTGGGATTGAACGGATACATTTTATAACTCGTTTCGTGTTTTTGTAGTTTTAAAGTATCTATAGTACTTTGAAGTGATAGCCAGTTTTGTTCTTCTGGAGATGGTTTATGTGTAGGATTGAAGTCGATAAAATAATATCCAATCTGCAAACTGATTATAATAATAAACAAAAGGAGAATTCCTTTTCGTTGGTCTTTCGAAAAATTAAAGAAGGATTTTATAGTGTCTTTTTCTATCATTTTTAAACCTTTACTGTAGTTATTACAAATCGAAAACTGATGTTCGTTTGGCTCTAACTAAATCTTTAAGTTTTATCCAGAAAGCTAATGTTAGGTAAAATCCGAAGCCCAAACCAACGGTTACAAATGATATATAAATAAAAAACAACCGAACACTTGTTGCTCGCATACCTAGTTTATCTGCAAGTCGTGACGAAACATGAAACCCATGTTTTTCAAAAAAGTAGCGTATGTTGGTTATCGGATTCATTAATGGAATTTAAAATAATTTATAAATGCTAAAATTGTCAAACTTAAAATTGCAAGAAACAAGATTAAAAGTTTCTTATTTATTGATGTCCAAAGTTTTATTTTTTTTACTTTATTATAAATTGCTATTATAACAAAAGCTATAATTGAACAAAAGATAATATATAGAGATAAAATTATTGAAAAATAACTAAAAGTAAATGAAAACTCATTAAAATCAGAAGTTATTACCGCCAAACAGCTACTAATGATTGTTGATACAATTGATAGTTTTAATAAAATTACAATAATAAAATCTAGTTTTCGAATATAATTGAGCTTCACTTTTAGATTAATTATCTTTTAAAAGTTCTAATCCGACGGCACATTGTAAACATTTTTTATGGTTACAATATTCATTTTTAAGTTGCAATAATGATTGCGACTCAAAAGCATTTTTAGAATTAATACCAAATGTAGTAAACTTTTCTATTATCGTGTTTTTCTCGGCTGGAATATTTGACAATAAATCAATTAAAGATTCTGAAATTTCTTTACCTTGACTTTTAGCATAAGCAAATTGAATGGGAATAATTGTATTTATTAACACCAAATCTATGAATGATTTAGACAATGATTTTTCTTTTCTAGGACTTGATTTGTCAAAATTGTAATGCGTTTTCCAATAATCACTCACCGACAAATTGAAAATTTCATAGATTTCTTGAATAGAATTTATGCTGATAATTTTAGAAAATAAATTGCGATGTAAATGGTATAACATTGCCAATTGAGCTAATCTTACAGTGGGAAAATTATCTGGTCGATGTTTAAAAAACTGAATTGGATCTATTGTTGGTTTTTCTAATTTGTATTTTAAAGCAATATAATCATACCATGATTTTAATTCTTTAGGATAATTATCTTCAGCATTTTCTGGTAGCATATTGGCCTGTCCAAACAGTAATGCTTCAAGATACATTACCTCTAAAGCTTCTTTTCGAATAAGTGAAAACGTAATAGATTTCGCTACTTTCAAGAACATTTCGCCATTGGTATTCAATCCGAAATTTTTGGCAAGCATAGAAAACAAAACAGATTCCCAATCGTTTTCGGTTTCTTGAAGCAATTGTTCTATAGGTTGCGCTTTTCGTTCTAATCGCTCAAAAAACAATCGTTCTTGCCAATTGGAAAGCACAAAATTAGGCACATTTTTAATTTGATTTTCACAAAATATCCAAGATTTTTGAGCTGTTAAGGATTGGTATTTGGCAAGTTCTGACTTAGAAACATAATTTTTAATTTCAAGAACTGGAATTTCAGTATTGTCTTTTCTAAAGATTGGCGTATCGTGTTCCCAAACTACGTGAAGAATTACGCTGTCGTAAGTGGTATCCTTTTCATGATGATGCACATACCAATCGGAAGATTTTATATGGATTTCTACATTTCCTGCCCACTTTTGATTGTCTAAAACTATTTGTGCATTAAAAAGATCTGGTCCAGCAAGTTGCAAATAATTTCCCGAATTAACTATGGTTAAGTTTTCGCCTTGCGTCGTTTTTAAATTAGAAAAATCAAACTTTTTAAACTGCCAAATATAATGGATAAAATCTTCTTTCATAGAATTGAATATTGATATTCTGAGTATCTTATTTTAAAGAAATCATTAAATAAAAAGTTTTTTCGCTTCTTTCCAAGACATCATACTTCCATTTTGAACTCGTTTAGACTGTATCTTAGAAGAAAAAACATTCGCTTTTTTCATCGCTTCAAGATGGACACCATTTTTATAGAAATTACTAATATCAATTTCGTTATCCCATAAAGTCATTGTGTACCAAATTTTCAAATTCCAGTTTCCAGTTAATTCAAATTTTTTACATGGAGATTGCTTTAATTCTGAAATAATTTGTCCGTTAAACTTAAAAAAAGCAAACAGTTTTGAATACGAATTTAATTCTATTTTCGTGACAGATACAATCATTAGTTTTAAAATTACTAGTACTATTTAACGTGATGCATTTTTCAAATATACAAATTAAACACCTCTTTTATCGCAACAAATACAATTTTGCGCAAGCTCTAGCATCAGACAATGCTTCATGATGATTGAGTTGAATATTGTTTAAATCGGCACAATTTTTAAGATTTGCTGGTTTATAACCTTTTGCACGGTAAATTTTGCAAGTACATTCCCAGCGCATTGGAATTTCTAGTTCGTCGTAATACAAGCCATAATATTTCATTGTTTTCATTAACACATTTCTATCAAAAACTTCGTTGTGTGCTACAATTTTTCTTCCGAACAATCGTTTTTGAATTTCTGGAAAAAGACTATCAAATGTTTTTTCGTTTAACGTTTCAATAGGTTTTATACCATGAACCATAATATTTCTGTACCAATATTCGTTATTTGGCGGCTGAATTAATGTGTAGTATTCTTCGGTAATTATGCCGTCGTTTACTGTTACTATTCCAACTGCGCAAACACTTTCTTGATGTCCTGTTGCGGTTTCAAAGTCTATTGCCGTGAATGTCATTTTTATTTTTTATTTGATGCAATTTACAAAACTTAAATTCTAAAATCAAATTTTTAAAAATAGTATATTTGCTTATTAATTTACTTCAAATGAAAAAATGTTTTTGTGTTGCAATTGTATTGCTTTCTATGGTGAGCTTTGGTCAAACCAATTATAAAATTACTTACAGTAAAAGTTCTAATGGAAAATTGATTGAAGATCAAGATCTAATTTTTGTGTTTTCCAACGAAAAGCAATCGGTAATTACATCGGAATCTGTACTGATAAATA
>NZ_JAYWFT010000112.1:0-29539 GCF_043778725.1 Flavobacterium sp.
TATATGCCAAATTTCATTATCAAAACGCACCGAAAAGACACGTTATACACAAAACCTCATTTATTCCTACTTAACAAAGGAATGAATAGCGGAAAGCCACAAAAAGAGCCATTTACCAACAGTTTTGTAGTCATTTTTCAAAACGAAGAAGATTGCGAAAGCCTTTTTTTCATTGCTTATAGTTTATGGCAAACAAAATTCTGGCATCAACATTTAGTTGGTTCGGTAATTCCATTTTTACGCCTTCCAGATTTCAAAAAACAATTCAATCCACAAGCCAGTTTAATGATGGTGGAACACGAGCAACATCAAAAAAATATTGCTGCTCTCAAACTTCTGGAGAAAAAAGAAAAGCAGTACAAAGAAGATATGATGTTAATAAATGACATTCGCAAAGCTATTTTGTACAGGTATTGCAAGAAATAAACCCACATATAAACCTAAAATTGACAAAAATGAACTCGCCACCAACAACTTGTTTGTTGCAAACAAACTCAAATAAAAAATAAGGCGATAACATATATGACCACTAACAAATAAAATCTACATATATGAAACTATTTATTTTGTACCAAACCGACAATTGGAAAAGCAAGGCATCAAGAGTATGTTTTGGAGTTTTCGACACAAGAGCCAAAGCCATTGACAGCGCAAAATGGCAAGAATTATACAACCATAATTCCGAAGTTGTGGTTTTAGAAGTTACATTAAACCTATTTGAGGAAGTTTAATTTTAGAACGTAAAAAAGCCCATTCCTTGCGGTTTGGGCTTCATTAATGTCTAATCCAAAGGTCACCACAACTAGAATTAGACTATTTTTTGTGCTTTCTAATGAAAAATTTGAGAATCAAAGATATTGAAAAACTAACAACCGCACCAAGTGTGGCAAGAATTATAGTTTTTAAAACATCTTCCGAATGTAAATTGGGTAAAACACTCAAAAATGTGCCGCCAGCGGTACTAATTACCGTTGAATTACTGTGTTGTAATGACATCTTCTTTTGTAGTTGTCAGTTGGCTAACCGCAGAAATAACGCCTCCTGCAACAGCAACATATCCACCAATTGTAGTAACCACGACAGGCAAAGCAATCGGAGCAGTCAAAATTGTTCCGCCTACAGCAGCTAAAACCAAACCAATATTTCGAAGCACTTTAAAAAATTTCGGAGTTGGAGCTTTCGCTCTATTTATTATTTTTTTCATAATCTTATTTTAAGACTGAACAATTAAAACAATACTTTCATTTTTGTCTAATATTGGATATACTAAATTTTTCAATTTAGAAAATGCTTTTCGAGACATAAGACCTAAACCTGGTCCAGAAAGTTTTGTTACTGGAGCAATACAACCATTCAATTCTTGCAAAGCATTATTGGCAGGGTGAAACAGAATTAAACTTCTGCTTTTTACATTAATTATTTCCAAATGCCATTGAAATTTCTTGCTGTACCGCTTTTTTATAAAATATTTCCCTTCCGGAATGCAGGAAACTTTCGTTTCGTTCATCTTCCACGGCAATTCAATGGTTTTACAAATCAATTTGCCTTCGCATTCGATTTTTCCGTTCGTTCCATCAGGGAAATAAGTTCTCGATAGTATTAAAACCATCTTACAATCCGCTCACTTGCACCAATGCTAATGGATTAAACGCACCATTTTTCAATGGGTACATTTGACCATTTACTTCTTGGTAAAACTCAACTCCAAGAGCCAAAAACAAAGGTTTTGTACTGGCTGGAGTTACAGCATTTGTTTGACTAATTACAGCTGTAGCGGTTGTGTCCCAAGGTAAAATTGCCGTTTCTGAATGCGCTTCAACAAATGTTTCCGCTTCAAAATCGACTTCCGCACCAGCAGAAATAATTTTAAAGTGGGTTGTTCCACTAGGTGCAGCAATCATATTGGCAGGAATAAATGAAGCCAAATCAACTGTGATGTTTCCTGTAACACGGTCAATTACTCCCACAAAAGGAGCAAATAAACTGGTGCCCAGTTTCCCACGAATATTGAATTCAAAACCTGTTAAAAGTTCTGCTTCACCATCAATAACATTTCGCAAACCTCTGACGCTGATTAAATCAGCTTGGATGACTTGCACCATTCTTTGAGTTAAACGACTTACCATTCTGCCGTCGGCAGAATTCAAAAGCAAAGCTCTCAAAGCCGTTCTCAAAATTTTTCCTGCCTTACCAGCTCGACCAAATTCAGAACCATTTTCACGCGTTCTTTGAAACGCAGGATCACTTTTGATTCTGCTGGCATCAATGCCACCTTTTTCACGCGCCAAATGCCCGTCTTGGGTTTTGTAAAAAGTAATATCTCCGATAGTACCTTTCAATTTAATTATGCCTTTCTGTCTTGCCATAATTTCTAAAATTTAGATTAAAATTCATTTTTAAAATCTCTAAATCATCTTTTCAGTTGCAACATCTTTTATCCGATTTCGAAACAAATTTTAGCCAATTAAACAGAATAAAAAAACAAGTTCACTACCATATGTCTCAAAGCGACACAAATGGCTTAAATCGACATAAATGCCTATCAAAAAGCACATAAAACAACCGTAAATTGCAGGAAAAATTTATATTTCAAAAAAACTTACTTTTGTATAATCTTAAACTTTACTAATCAGTAGGTTTAAGCTAATCAAAGCCTAGTCAAAGGCATAGATAGTGTATGAAATTTGAAAAACAGAGGGTGTGCATTTATCCAAAAGACATACAGCGCATAACAGGCAAGAGTTATCGCCAAAGTACCAGATTAATGCAAAAAGTGAAAACTGACCTCAACAAGCTCGAAAATGAGTTTTTAACTATCGAAGAGTTTTGTTCCTATGCAGGATTAAAATATGAACAAGTAGCTCATTTGATTTTTGGTTAAAATGCAGATAAATCCCAACTCTATTTTAAACCATTTTAGATAAACATATCGTTAAATAACTAGTTCATTTTTTAGTCTTGATACTTTAGTATTCAGATTATTATGCTTATATTTGACTACTTTGAATTAAGATAATTGTAATCCTAATAAAGAGGTGTCAGTCGAGGTGTCACTTAAATAAAATACTTTGCGAAGTATTGATTTTATTGGTGACTTTTGTAGCAGACAAATCCCTCTTTCTCCGCCAGTAGAAATACAAAAAAAGCTAAAACGCTGTAAAACTTATGTTTTACGGCGTTTTTTCATTAGTGGCTATACCACAAAAGTTCATTAAATGGTATTCTTTCAGTGACCTATTTAGTGACCTATTTAGTGACCTATTTGCATAATCCCAAATAGGTCACTAGAAATCGCTGAAACACTTGTATAATAAGGTGTTCACGTCTTGAACATCTTGTAGGAAGTGTTTAAGAAGTATAATTTTATCAAACTTAAAGTCACCACAAAATGAACAAAACATTCAACCTTCTTTTCTTTATCAAGAAAAGCAAAATCAAAGCCAACGGCACCGCTCCAATTTATTTGAGAATTACTATCGATGGAAAGCCAAAAGAAATTGCCTCCAAAAGATACATTCAACCCGATAAGTGGGACAACAAACTTCAAAAGGTTTCAGGTTCTTCAGATGAAGTTAAATCTTTAAATCTTTATTTGAAAACATTAGAGCAGCAAGTTTACGATGCACATCATACTATAATGAAAGACAAAACCACTGCAACAGCATCTGGTTTAAAATCTAAATTGCAAGGCACAGAACAAAGAGCCAGAATGTTGGTTCCAATATTTCAAGAGCATAATGATAAAGTTGAAACTTTAGTTGGCCAAGAATTTGCACCAGGAACATTAGAGCGGTATAAAACATCTTTGAAACATACAATTGAATTTATACAATGGAAATATTCCGTTTCAGATATTGACATAAAAGATATTGACCACGCTTTTATTACAGAATACGAATTCTTTTTGCGAAGTGTTCGAAAATGTGCCAATAACACAGCGGTCAAATACATAAAGAATTTTAAGAAAATAGTAAAGCTTTGCATTTCTAATGGATGGTTAGACAAAGATCCATTCGTAAATTATAAAGCTAAAATCCGTGAAGTGGAACGAGAGTTTTTATCTCAAGAAGAAATCCAAACTATTTATACAAAAGAGTTCGCAACCGAGCGATTAAACCAAGTCAAAGATATTTTCGTTTTTGCTTGCTTTACAGGATTGGCATATATTGATGTAAAACAACTAACACTATCAAATATTAGTTTGGGTATCGATGGTGGCAAATGGATTTTTACACACCGTCAAAAAACAGAAACCGCTTCTCGAATTCCATTACTTCCTATTCCGGAAGAACTAATCCAAAAATATGCAGCCTATCCACAATGTATAAATGAAAACAAATTACTTCCAGTCTTAAGTAATCAAAAAATGAATAGCTACTTAAAGGAAATAGCGGATGTTTGCGGCATTCAAAAAGATTTAACCTTCCACATTGCCCGACATACTTTTGCAACGACTGTAACGCTTACAAATGGGGTTCCGATTGAGAGCGTGAGCAAAATGCTTGGACATACCAATATTAAAACTACACAACATTATGCGAAAATTTTAGATAAAAAAGTAAGTGATGATATGATGATTTTGAAAGAAAAATTACAGATAATTAAATTTGAAAACTTGAAATCAGGCAGTTAATTCTAAAGTCATCCAGATTTATTATTACTTTTATAATCTTATGGAAGAACTACAAGAAAATGAAGAATTAGATGCTTACATTGATTCTTTAATCACTGCTGAATATGTCAAATTAATTGAAGATGATATAGGTCTTTGCACCTGTCAACTTTTCAAAAATGATTTAACTAAAGGAGTTGTTCCATTTGCCTCTGGAGTTTTTGTTTTTCTTGGGGATGAATTTTATCTTCTAACCGCATCACATGTAATTGAAGATTGGTCTGATTCGAATCATTTATTTGTTAAAATCAAAGATGATTATGTATCAATAGTTGGAAAAGGCTATGGAACAGAAATGGAAAAAGAAGAAAAAATCGATGCTGCATACATAAAACTTAAACCTCAATTAGTATCACTTTTGGTTCAATCGTATAGGTTTCTTCCATACCATAGATTTTTATTTCATGAAAAAATATTTCATGAATCAAGCTATTGTGCTTTTGGATATCCAGTAATCAATAAAAGAAAAGAATCTTCTGATATAAAAACATTTGGTTCAGCTTATTATATGTTACCAAGTCAAGATAAAGTTTTTCAATATTATTCATTAAATCCTTTTACTCATTATGTCCTTGAATTTCTGGGCAAAGCAATAAATATTAAAACTGAAAAACTTGAAAAAATAAAGACTGAACATTATGGTCTTAGTGGTGGTGGCTTATGGTATATAATTATTGACTTTAATAAAGATAAAAATGAAATTGTTTCAGAATCGTTCTTGATCGGAATTATGACAGAATTCAGAAGAGGCAAATACGATTGCCTCATTGCTAATAGAATTGAAATTATTTTGAAAATGATACAGGATAATGAAGGAGCCGATTTCAATAATTAACTATTTTTAAACCGAAGAAGAATACTTCTTCGGTTTCATACCAATATGTTCTTCAAAAATTTTTCCAAAGTGGCTCATATTAGAAAACCCCAGATGATAACCAACTTCTGATACTGTTAACTTTTTTTCGTTTAATAACCTTGCAGCTTCTTTCATTCGAAAAGTTTGGTAATAATTAAAAATACTATTTCCAAAAATCTGTTTAAATAGTTTTTTAAGTTTCGACTCACTCATTCCAGATTGTTTTGCAAGATTCGAGAGCAAAGGCGGCACATTCAATTGCTGTAATATTTGGTCTCTTATTTGATAAATAATTACAACATCGTTTTCATTCAAATTTTGAACTGGACTATTTTCTCTTTTAAATAATTCTGCAAATAACAGGCAGATAATTTCGTTAGCTTTTATTTTCCAATATACATTTTGTAAATTAGGAGGAACTGCACATTCAATTATTTCATTGGCTACTTTTTGTATAGCAGGAGTAATAATCTCTTCAAATAATAAAACATGTTCTGTTTCTAGAATCTCTTCGTAAATAATTATACCCTTTTGTTCACCTAATAATTCTTTTAATCTTTTTTTGTCAATGCCAATAAGTATAGTTCGATACTTTACTCTTTTAGGGATAAGCATTTCAATATCAATTTTACCTTTTCCTATTTGAACTGTTGGTAAATCTTTAGGTGTTAATTCACTTCTAATACCTTCGTCATCAAAAAAAATATTAGAGAAATTTATAATAATTCTATCTATAGCTTCATTATCACCTTTTTTACTCACAAGCATATCTTCATATAATTCATAGTTACGAATCATCATACCCATTCCGTTTCCTAAAAATAAACCCTTTAAATATCCTTTCCCTTTATTTATGGGTATCGTTAATTTCCCATTTTCTAACGGTGACTCTAAAATATCGGCAAACTTCTGAAGCATACCAATTTGCTGTTTTATAGTGATGTTTATCATAAATGCCGTTTAGGAATATTTATATACCAAATGTAACTATTTTATCTCTATATACCGTTGTAAATTCGCATCAATATTAATACATATATCCAATTTATTATGAAAAATAATTTAACAGAAAACAAAAAGATTGCAATTATAGGTGGTGGTCCAGTAGGATTAACTACTGCTATTTTACTGCAACAAAAAGGAGTAAATGTAAAAGTGTATGAAAGAGACTTGAATGCAGAAACAAGAATATCAGGCGGTACACTTGATATTCATAACGATACGGGGCAACTAGCGTTTGTAAAAGCAGGTCTTTTAGAGTTATTCTTCAAAAATGCACGACCAACAGGCGAAAGAGCTATAGATATTCAAGCCAACGTAGTAGAAGAAGTTATGCCTACTGAAGAAAACAAATTTGAGAGACCAGAAATAGACCGGAACGATATGCGTCGAATTTTACTTGAAAGTTTAAATGAGAATACTGTTGAATGGGATAGTCAATTAATAAATCTTGAGAAAAAAGAAAATCAATTTCATTTACAATTTAAAAACGGGAAAAATGTAATAGCTGATATTGTAATTGTTGCGAATGGCGGTCAAAGTAATGCCCGAAAATATGTAACCGATTTAACGCCTAAATACACAGGAACATTTGTTTTACAGGGAGAAGTTTTAAATCCTGAAATTTCCTGCCCCAACTATAAAAATCTTTGTAAGGAAGAGAATACGATGACTATTTCTGATAGAAAAATGTTGTTTTGCCAAGTTAAAGCAAAAGGAGCATTAAATTATTATCTATCATTCAAGGCAGATGAAGATTGGGCTGTAAAGGCTAACATCGATTTGAATAACAAAGAAAGTATTGTAGCATTTATGAATGAAAAATGTGCTAATTGGCATCCAACTTTTAAAGAATTATTTGCTGCTACAGATAATTTTACAAGTCTTGCAATGAGAATGTTAAACGTTGAAAATGGCTGGAAAAGCAAAGAAACTAACATTACACTAGTTGGCGATGCAGCTCATTTAATGCCACCATTTGCAGGAGTTGGTGTAAATGTTGGTTTGCTAGATGCCTTGAATTTAGCTATCAATTTAACCGAAGGTGATTTTTCCGATATTGATGCTGCTATCAAAGATTATGAACAAAAAATGTTTGTATATGCTGCCGAAGCCCAAGACGGAACCAGCCAAGCAGAGGAAGGCATTCATTCCGATATTAGCTTTGAAGAGTTAATGAAACAAAGAGAAGAAGGGCATCGTAAATAATAATGTTTATAGTGAATAAAAAACAAAAAAATATGTTACTACAAATCAAAAAAACAGCAATTATTGATGGTAGTCTAGGAGGATTAACTTTATCCTCCGAAGTAACGGCAATAAAATTACAAAGCACTGAAATATTTCATTCTAAAAATGCTTTACAAGAATTGTTAAATATGTTTAATTCTTTTACAAATTAAAATGGAAGATATAATTAACGCCAATTTTACATCCTATCAGAAACTTATAATTTTTGTATTAGCTATACTTCAATTTACGGTAGTTTTAGATTTTACTATTATTTCACCAATTGGAGATATTCTGATTAAAACATTGAATATAACGACAAAACAATTTGGCTTCGCGGTTTCTTCTTATGCTTTTAGTGCAGCTGCATCAGGAATTATTGCGGCTGGATTTATGGACAAATTCGATAGAAAAAAAGCCTTAATTTTCTTTTACACTGGATTCATAATCGGAACTTTATTTTGTGCATTATCAAACACTTACATAAGTTTATTAATAGCAAGGATTTTCACAGGATTTTTTGGAGGTGTTATAAGCTCAATTGTGTTAACAATTATTTCCGATTTATTTATGCCATATCAACGTGGCAGAGCAATGAGTTTTGTTCAAATGGCTTTTGCAGGCAGTCAAATTTTAGGAATTCCATTTGGGTTGTTTATTGCTAACAAATTAGGCTGGCATTATACTTTCTTTTTGATTGTAATTTTGGCTTTGATTGTTGTTCTAATTATCATATTTAAACTAAAATCAATAAATGAACATCTTAAAATAGTATCAGATAAAAAACCGCTTCTTCATTTATGGCATACCGTAAAAAACAAAAAATACCAAGTTGGTTTTTTGGGAATTACATTTTTATCTATAGGAGGGTATATGATAATGCCTTTTATGACTATTTATTTGGTAAACAATATTCACATTGCAAGTAGTAATTTACCAATAATATTTATGATAACAGGCTTGTCATCTTTGGTTATGATGCCTATTGTTGGAAAATTGAGTGATAAATACAGTAAATTGAAGATATTTCTTTTTGGCACTTTTACCTCAATAATTATGATAGCGATCTATACTAATTTGCCAATAGTTCCATTATGGTCGGTTGTGGTGATAAACGTAATTATGTTTGCTTCAATAATGAGTAGAATGGTACCATTTCAAGCATTAAATTCAATGATGCCAAACAAAGAAGATAGAGGTGCATATATGAGTATTTCATCGTCTTTACAACAAATTGCTGGTGGTTTGGGTACTGTAATTTCAGGGTTTATTATTATTCAAAAATCAAAAACTAGTCCTATAGAAAACTTTTATGTATTGGGTTACTTGGCAATCGCAATCGCAATACTTTGTGCTTATTTTGTTTTCAGAGTTTATAAATTAACAATAAAAAAATAATTGTATTATAATATAATTTTCGGAATTGATTATCATGAATACACACAGATAATTAAAGCCGACTCTAAATTCTAATCCTTTCAGTTACTCAAATGATATTGACAAATATGCAGACCACCCAAAAAGCACCCATGAAGATAAACTACTTCCAATTTTGACAAATTAAAAAATGAATGCTTATTTAAAGAAAATAGCATGCGTTTGTGAGATTGAAAAAGATTTAATCTTCCACAGCCCTGCATACTTTTGCAACTACTGTAACGCTTACAAATGGTGCTCCAATAGAGAGCGTGAGTAAAATGCTAGGAGATGCAAATATCAAAATAACCCAACATTATGCTAAAATATTGGATAAAAAAGTTATCGATGATATGCAGATTTTGAAAGTAAAGAGTAACATGATTACGAAATCTATTCAATTTTAGATTTCGCATTTTTTTATGAAATATGAAATTAATACCCAAAAATAAAAATTGAACTCTAAAATTAACCTACTCCTTTCCGACCTCAACGAACAACTCAATTTTATAGATTTAGAAATTGACGACACTTTAAAAAGATGTGAAAAAGCAATTGAAATTATTATTAAATCGATTCAAAAACTCAAAATTTTATTTCTTAAAGAAAACTTCAAAAACCAAGAACAGGAAATAGATTTTTTCAAGAATATAAAGCCAAAATTCACTTCAAAACTTGTTTATTATAACATTGTTTACAAAATCGAAACCAAAAACCCTTATGGTGGAGAACGTGTAGTAAAAAAATATCTTAACAACGAGCTTGACAAATTAAAACGCTACTTCGACAACAATTTAGACTTTTACAAATATTACAGAACCGGAAACAATTATTTGGACTTCAAATATTTTGTTCGAGGCAACTTCGATGTAAAACTCACGATAGATAGTTTCTTTTTTGAAGTAGATCATAATTTTTCAACTTCTCATGACTTCAAAGTAGCTAAAATATTGGCACACGATTTAGTTCAGGTATATTTAGAAGCCAAATTATTGGCACTAACCAATAAAGGTCCAAAAGAAAAGTCACAACACAATCACAACACAAAACTCACTTGGACAGCTCCAAAAGTTGCCTTAATTGAATTGTTATATGCTTTGCAATCCGAAAAAGTATTCAATAATGGCACAACAGATTTAAAAGAAATTGCCGAATATTTCGAAAATATTTTCAATGTTGATTTAGGACAATATCGGAGAACTTTCCTTGAAATTAGAGTACGCAAGACGGAAAGGGCAAAATTTTTAAACACTTTAAAAGATGCTTTAGAGAAAAGAATGAGTAATTCTGACGAGTCAGTTTAAACTTTGATTTGTTCTCATTTAAATAAAATCGCTCACAACTCGGTTTGTGTTGTGAATTTTATTGAATCAAAACCCTAAAATTTGTACCATAACAATATAAAACGGCACATTATGGCAATCGAAGTTATTACGCGCGAAGACTTAAACGAGTTTCGCATACTACTTTTAGCAGATTTAAAAGAAATCCTCCAGACCAAAACACAACTTACAAAACAATGGCTCAAATCTAGTGAAGTCCGTAAGTTGTTAAATATTTCTTCTGGTACTTTACAAAACCTTCGCATCAATGGGACACTATCCTATACTAAAGTTGGTGGCACTATGTATTATGCATATTCAGATATTGAAAAGCTACTTAACGGAAATAAAGTAAATGCTTTACCTACTCTTTTTAAATAATTTGGGTATGAACTACATAAAGCATTTAACAGGTTTCTTTGATCGTATAGTTCAAGACCGCAGCTTAAACCCAACACATATTAGTCTATATGTATCATTATTCCAATTCTGGAATGTAAACCGTTTTCAAAATCCAATAAGCATAACTCGTGACGAAGTAATGCGTATTAGTAAAATTTGTTCCAAAGCAACTTATCACAAATGTATGCGAGAACTAAACGAAAAGGGATATATCAAATACGAGCCATCATTCAACCCATTCAAGGGCAGTATGGTCATACTTTTTAATTTCTCAGAAGACCTAAAACCAGTTCAAAAAAGAGCAAGCAAAATCGAAAAAATTTTACCAAACACAGGACAGGTTCTGAACAAGCATCAAACTAGTGATGAAACAAGCACTGAACAAGCGCTAGTACCTTCTATAAACAATATAAACAAAACAAACATTTCAAACGATTTAAACTTGGGTGAGCAAACTCAAAATTTTCAAAATGAAGATGAAGTTTTAAAAAATGTTGTTGAGGAAAAAAAAGAAATGCTTTTCGCATTCGCCGACACCGAAAAAAAACAAACTGATGAAAGTCGGCAAAAAAGTTCCGCCAAAAAAGAAAAGGAGTTTGTCACTTCGAGCGCAGTCGAGAAGCCAACAATCGAAAATGCCAAAATATTTTTTCTGAAAAATAACTTCCCAGAACTCGAAGCCAATAAGTTTTTCAATTATTTCTCCAGCAACGGTTGGTTAGTTGGTGGAAAAACACCAATGGTCGATTGGCAAGCAGCAGCTAAAAACTGGATGCTAAACGCAAATAAATTCAACACCAACGAACCCAAAACTGACAAAGCAAAACACCTCAACACCACAACCGACAAAGATTATTCAGAACCTTTGTAACTGTCATTGCGAGGAACAAAGCAATCTTACTTTGCAGTTAAATTTTAAACTTATGGAAACAGAAATAAAAACCAACTACAACTACGAGGAAGTAATCCTTTGGCTTGAGAAGAAAGGCATCGAGTTATACGGAAATCATTTCAAAATCCTTGAAACAGATCATCCCATAATTTACAAACTCATTGCCTATTTCCTAAAAGACGAAGCAACTTGTTTTCAATTCAACATAGACCTCAACAAAGGAATTCTACTTTCTGGACCAGTCGGCTGTGGCAAAACCTCATTATTAAATTTAATGAAATACCTAACACCAACTGAACATAAATTTTTCGTAAAACCATGTCGAGACATCAGTTTTGAATTTATCCAGGACGGTTACGAAATAATACACAAATACAGTAAAGGAAAACTCTATCAATCTGAACCTAAAACAATATGCTTCGACGATTTAGGAATAGAAAATAACCTAAAATACTTCGGAAACGAATGCAATGTAATGGCAGAAATTCTATTGAGTCGCTACGATATTTTTACAGTTAAAAAAATCCAAACGCACATAACAACCAACCTTTCAGCAAGTGAAATTGAAAAGCAATATGGAAATCGAGTAAGAAGCAGATTGAGAGAACTATGTAATTTGATTGCCTATGACAGAAATGCAATAGACAAACGAAAATAGGAATTAAGTTTTGGCAATAAAACTATACTACTGCCAAAGCTTAATTTTCTAAATCAAAAGTTATGTTTTGTATCGTATGAGTGAGGTTTAACCTGACATTTAAACTACGAAACATAATTTTTTAGAAATAAACGCATGAAAATAAAAACGATAAACTAAAATTTACACAATAAACCAACCAAGTTTATTGTACAAATTTTAGTTTATTATGCAATACCAAACGAGGGTAAAATTTACGCTTAATAAACAAACGAAGGTAAATATCATATAAATTTACTCTCGTTAGATAGTATATTTCATTTGCAATCTGCTACACAATGTGTAGTAAATCGCAAATGAAATCTTTTCACAAATTTATTCCAAATCTGTGACAAATAAACCGTCAAATCATAAAGTTAACTTTCGGCAATAAAACTATTTCACTGCCAAAACTTAATTTTTAAATAAAAAGTAGTACATTCACGCCATAAATCAGAATAAAGTGGCAAAAACGATTGAAAATACAATAGAGAGTTACTTCAAATCCAACACCCAACTTTCCAGAGAAGAATTAGGAAACTTAATCAATAGAGACTTTCCAGAGCTTTCGGAAGGGACGATAACTGTTTATCTATCTAAACTCAAAAAAGCAGGTAAAATAAACAATCCAGCTAGAGGGTTTTATTCAATAAGCGATAAACAAATCTTCAATCCGGAAATCAATCAAAACTTAAAAAAGATATACAATAAAATACATAAGGAATTTCCATTTATAGAAATCTGTGTTTGGAATACAAAGTGGTTGAGTGACTTAATGCGACACCAACCTTTCAAAAATTTTACCATCATTGAAGTCGATAAAGAAGCGGAAGAACAAGTTTTTAATGTACTAAGCGAATGGACAAAAAACGTGTACTTCAATCCTAATGAAGAAATTTTAGAAAGGTACATAAGCTCAAATACTGAGGAAGTAACTATCATTAAAAATTTAGTAACCGAATCTCCAACAGCAAAAAACAATAAAATCACGATACCAACACTAGAGAAGTTATTAGTAGACATAATTATCGATAAGGAACTTTTCGCAGCACAGCAAGGAGAATTAGATTTTATTTACAAAGCAGCTTTTAATAAATACGATGTCAATAAAGCAAAAATGAAACGCTATGCAATAAGAAGAAACAAAGAACAAGAATTAGAGCAAATGATAAACAGAAGCTTCATACAATAAGTGGCTTTTAGAGATTAAAACAGCAATATGATTAACAGCGAAACCCAAACAATCGATTGGATTCTTAACTTAAAAAGTAAGATAGGAAAACGTATTGATCCCAAATTAATCGAAAAAGTAATTTGGGCTCTAACACTATTGGAACAATTACAATTAAATGGATTAAACTTTACATTCAAGGGCGGAACAGCATTGCTATTGGCAACCGAAAAACCGAAACGTTTCTCAATCGATATTGACATTATTACGGAACACTCCGAAAAAGAAATAATAGCCGTACTGCAAAAAATAGTAGAAGAAAAAATATTTTTGAGTTGGGAAGACGACAATAACCGTAAACACTCACCAGATGCACCAATAGGACATTTCAAAACCTATTACAAAAGCGTTGTGGATGGAAATACAGAACCAATATTGTTAGACCTACTCTATACACCAAATCCATATCCCGAAGTTCGCGAATTGCCAATAAAACATCCATGGCTTTCTACCTCAAAGGAAGAAATTATAATTACAATGCCAACTTTTGATGCAATTCTTGGCGACAAGCTAACAGCATTTGCACCAAAAACAACCGGAATACTATACAGTAAAAACCGTCCTGTAGAAATTATAAAACAGCTATACGATATTGCATTCCTATTCGATAATATAGCTAATTTAGAAATAGTCAGAAGCAGTTACAACAAAGTAGTTAAAGAAGAAATCGGTTTCCGAAAATTAGACATAACAGCAAAAGAAGTATTAGAAGATACTTGGCAAGCGTGTTATATCTTAGCTGAAAGAGATATCAAATCAGACGAATACAATCATTTACAACTCGGCATCCGAAACTTTACCAATTTTACTATTGATAGATTTAGCATTGATGAAGCAATAACAGCAGCTGCTAAAGTCGCTTACCTAACCAATCTAATACAATCCGAAAAAGAAATAAAAATCGAAAGTTTCAAAAATCCTCTCGAAATAAAAGATTGGCTAATTGAAGACCCGGAATACAATAAATTAAACAAGTTAAAAAAGAACAACCCAGAAGCTTTTTACTATTGGTATAAATGCTTTAATTAAATATATAAATGAAAAATTTCAAAGATAAAGCAGATCTAATCTGGAAAGTAGCTGACTTATTACGTGGCGATTATAAACAATCCGATTACGGAAAAGTAATATTGCCACTAACTGTAATAAGAAGATTAGATTGCGTTTTAGAACCAACTAAAGATAAAGTCCTTGCCTATTTGCCAAAAGTAGATTCACTTAAAGAAAGTGCAAAAGATATTGCCTTAAACAAAGTTGCTGGATTCAATTTCCACAACAAAAGTCAATTCAATTTTGATAAGCTAATTGCCGATTCAAATAACGTTGCGGTCAATTTAAGAAACTACATCAGTGGGTTTTCAACTAGTGCACGAGAAATAATTGAGTATTTCACTTTTGATGACCAAATTGACAGAATGGATGACCCTAAAGCAGACATTTTATTTCGTGTGCTAAAGAAATTCCAAGAAATAGATTTATCCGATATGGACTCTATGGAAATGGGATATGTCTTTGAAGAACTAATCCGAAAATTTGCGGAGCAATCCAACGAAACTGCTGGAGAACACTTTACACCTCGTGAGGTTATTAAATTAATGGTAAACCTTTTATTTAATGAAGATAAAAGCATATTAACACGAGAAGGAATTGTAAAAACATTATATGATCCTGCGTGTGGAACTGGCGGAATGCTCTCAATTGCAGAAACCTATCTGAATGATTTAAACCCAAAAGCAGAACTCAAAGTTTTCGGTCAAGAAATCAACCCGGAATCGTATGCAATTTGCAAATCGGATATGTTGATTAAAGGTCAAAATCCTTCCAATATCAAATTCGGAAATACTTTTACTGTTGATGGTTTAGAATTCGACAAGTTCGATTACATGCTATCTAATCCGCCATTTGGTGTCGATTGGAAAAAAGCCGAAAAAATCATTAAAGCCGAGGCAGATAAAAAGGGAATGTCTGGTCGTTTTGGTGCAGGTTTACCGCGTATCAATGATGGCTCATTATTGTTCTTGCAACACATGATGTCTAAAATGAAACCTGATGGAACAAGAATAGCAGTTGTCTTTAATGGTTCTCCACTATTTACTGGTGCTGCCGAAAGCGGAGAAAGTAACATTCGCCGATGGATAATAGAAAACGACTGGTTAGAAGCTGTAGTTGCAATGCCAGACCAATTATTCTATAACACCGGAATATCAACTTACATTTGGATTGTAACCAATCATAAAAGTAAAGTCAGAAAGGGTAAAATTCAACTAATTAATGCTACTGGAATAAAAGATGAAGAATTTTTAAAAGAAGGCAAATTAGAATTCAATCGCTTCTGGAATAAAAAAGATAAAAGTCTAGGTAATAAACGTAAGGAAATACCAGAAAACGGAACAACCAAAGGAATTGGTTTCATAACCCAATTGTATGGTAATTTTGAAGAAAACGAATTCAGTAAAATTTACCCAAATGAATTTTTTGGCTATTGGAGAATAACCGTAGAACAACCATTATTAGAAAATGGAAAAGTAGTAACAGATCGTTCTGGCAATCCAAAACCCGATTCAACCATGAGAGATTATGAAAACATTCCTTTTTTGAAAAAGAGTAGCGACGGTAAATTAGTGCCACAAGTGATAAAAGAATATTTTAAATCCGAAGTAAAACCGCATCTCCCAAAGGCTTGGGTTGATGAAAGTAAAACCAAAACAGGTTACGAAATCAACTTCACAAAGTATTTCTACGAATTCAAACCATTACGCCCATTAGCAGAAATCAAAGCTAATATTATGGCATTGGAAGAAAAAACTGTTGAGGCAGAAAAAACAATATTAAATTAAAAAATACAGATATGCTAAGTGCAAGTAAAGAAAAACTACTATCCTTTTTAAATGGTTCAAGTCAATATATTATACCTTTTTTTCAAAGAAGTTATGTTTGGAAAGTAGATAATTGGTCAGAATTATGGGAAAATATTATCGAAGAATATGAAGAAATGGTAGTTAATAACAACCTTAAAAGTGAACATTTTATAGGTACAATAATTATCAAACAAATGCTTTCTTCTCAAGTTGGTGCTACAGAATATGAGTTAATTGATGGGCAACAACGAATGACAACTATTAGCTTGTTATTAAAAGCTTTCCATGATGCTACACTTGAAGATAGTGCCAAAACATGGATAAATAAGTTTCTAACTTTTGAGGATTCATACGGAAACGAAAAAATCAGAATTCAGCACAGTAAAGTAGATAGTGAATATTTTCAATCTATTATCCAAGACAAAAACAATAATGAAGAATTATGGAATAAGTTTAAAGGTTTAAAACTTGAAGAAGTAGAGAAAAAATTAGAAAATGAAAATAGAATTGTTGGAGGTTATATTTATTACAGACATAAAATTGAAACCGATTGCAACCTTGATGATGTTAGAAAATACATTAATGTCGTAATTGAAAAGTTACCAGTAATTCACATGGCTCTAAACGCTGATGATGATGTACAGCAAATATTTGACACAATCAATTCATTAGGAGTAAAACTAACGACTGCCGAGTTACTTAAAAATTATTTATTTTCAGAGCAAGAACTTAGAGCTTATTATGAAACGTACTGGCAATCTGTTTTTGAAGCAGATGAAGATGCGATAGATTTTTGGAACCAAGAAAAAACATCTGGAAGAATTAGACGAACCACAGTAGAACTTTTTCTATACAGTTATCTAGTGATTAAAAAAGAAGCTAATGTCAAGTTAGATACGTTATTCAAAGAATTTAAAAACTACCTAAAAGATAAAACTGCCGACCAAAAAATAGCTTTCGCAAAGGATATTAATGAATATGCAAAGGTTTATGAAGAAATGCCAGACGGAGAAAATCTAGCTGAAATTAGCTTTGACCAACACGAAAAAAGATTTTTCCATGTCATTAGAGAATTTGATGTTAATACAATATTCCCATTAGTATTGATGATTTACAAAGAAGTTACCAATCTTGAGGAAAGAATTAAAATTCTCAAGGTATTAGAATCGTATATCTCAAGAAGAACCATTTGCAAGTTAACTACCAAAAACTACAATAACTTATTTATTTCTATATTGAGTGAAGTTAAAAAAATGGAAAGTATTACGGCTGAAAATCTATTGGCTAAACTAAATAGTTATTCAGATGTAACCAATAAATTTCCATCAGACACTGAGTTCAAAGACGCCTTTTACAACAGATACCTCATCAATAAATACAGCCGAGAGGTTTTATATTGCATTGCTTTGTATGAACTAAATCATGCCTATGTTGATAACAGAAAATTAAACTTTAGCGGTTTTAGTGTAGAACACATGATGCCAAAAAATTGGATTAAAAACTGGAAAACATTACCCGATGGAATTACTAAAGAAGTTAGAAGCGGTAAGCTGTTAACTTTAGGAAATCTAACATTAATACAAGGAAAATTAAACAGTGCTTTAAGAGATTCAAGTTGGAATAAAAAAAGAGCAAAGCTTAAAGATTATTCTACATTAAAACAAACAACAGACTATTTAGCAATAGAAAATTGGCAAGAATCTGAAATAGATACAAGAGCCGAAAACCTATTTAAAATTGCAGAACAAATCTGGAAGAAATGAGAAAATACTCAAAATACAAACCCTCTAACATAGAATGGATTGGAGATATTCCAGAGCATTGGGAAATTAAAGTTTTAAAAAGACTTGCCAAAATTTGCAATGGTCAAGACCATAAAAAAGTGTGGGATGCAAACGGTCAATTTCCAATTATTGGAACTGGTGGAACATTTGGTTATACTGATAGTTATCTTCACGAAGGACCTTCAGTAATTCTAGGAAGAAAAGGGACTATTGATAAACCGCAATACATGGAAGCTCCATTTTGGTCAGTTGATACAGCATATTATACAGATATATTTCCTTCAACAAATCCAAGATATTTTTATCATTTATGTAATACAATAAATTTCGAATTGTATAAATATGGTTCTGCTGTTCCAAGTATGTCTCAAGAAGTATTAAATCAAATACCTTTTGCAGTTCCAAATGATATAAAAGAACAAACAGCAATCGCCAACTATATCGACAAAAAAACAAAAGAAATTGACCAGCTTATTGGTAAAAAAAAGCAGTTAATTCAATTATTTGAAGAAGAAAAAAGGATTGTAATTAGTTTAGCTGTAAGTAAAGGAATAAATCAAAATAAAGAGGTTAAAGAATCTGGTATTGATTGGATGGGGGAAATTCCTAAACACTGGGATATCAAAAAAATAAGCTGGTGTTTTTCTAATATTGGAAGTGGAACTACTCCAAAATCTGGAGAAGACGAATATTATTTTAACGGTTATATAAATTGGTTACTTACAGGAGATTTAAATGATGGGGAAATATTTGAAACCTCAAAAAAAATAACTGACAAAGCAATAGAAGATTATACATCCTTAAAAGTTTACCCGGTAGATTCGATTGTAATTGCAATGTACGGAGCTACAATTGGAAAACTTGGTTTATTAAAAATTGAAACTACTGTTAATCAAGCTTGCTGCGTAATGAGTAATCCTTTGCATCATACTACCATGTTTTTGTTCTATTATTTATTTTCAGTAAAACAAGAAATAATAAATATGAGTTACGGTGGTGGGCAACCAAACATTAGTCAAGAAATACTAAAAACATTAAGGATAACTGTTCCTCCAATTGAAGAACAAGAAAAAATTGTTAATCATATTGAACTTGAATCTAGTAGAATAGATTCTAAAATAAAGAAAACAAAAAAATTAATCGATTTACTCATCGAATACCGCTCGGCATTAATAAGCGAAGTAGTAACTGGTAAAGTAAAAGTAATAGACTAAAATATATGACTCTTTGTACTGCATGGATACGTCAAGCCAACGATAGTGAAGAATTGGTTTTTGCCACAGATAGTTGCCTTTCTGGTGGCGAACGTTGGCATTCGGGTGTAAAGTTATTTGAATTGCCTCGTAAAGATTGTTTGCTGTGCTTTGCAGGCGATACTAACAGAACCTATACCTTAATTTTGAATTTAATATCTTCAATTAAGTTTGATACACATCTTTCTAATCCGCATACCGATATTGTAGATGTGTTAGAATATTTGAATGATTTATTTACCACGCTTTCAAATTCAATTTCTGGTTACGAACCACAACTTTTTAAGGATGCTTTAGGCGATTTTCAATTCATGTTTGGAGGTTGGTCATGGAAAAAAAGTAAATTCCGTGTATGGAAATTAGAATACAACCACGAAATAAAAGCGTTCATCTACAACGAGTTTAACGAAGAAAATATGTTCTTTGGTTTCATCGGAGACGAACTAGAAAAAGCCGAAGAGTTTTTAACAGAAGAATTGTCAAAAAACAAAAAAATACTTTCTCGTAGTTTTGATATGGAACCGTTAAAAGTATTGTTGAAAATGATACGAGAAAAAGAATTTGATTCTATCGATGGTGCTATTCAGATGGCAAAAATATATCCTCCAGGAATGACAGAATTTTTTGGAGTGATGTGGCCCAATTATTTAGGGCGAAAAACATTTTTAGGAAAGGATGTTAATTTTGAGCACAAACCATCAGTCAAATATATTGATCCTGATACTTGTGAAATAATGGGCGACGAAATTCCAGATAAAATTAATGAGCCCGAGCAAGAGATTTATGGTGTAAATTATGATTTTGTTTTAGAGTGTTATTCGGAAGAAGGATATCAACTAAAAAAGAACATTACCGAAAGACAAAAAATGACTTTAAAAATTATTTTTAAAGAAGTTGCCTATCGTGAATTTGTAAAGCTGCAAAACGAAGAAGTTACTGAAGAAGAACCAATTGAAGAATAAGAGTATGAGCATAACAACCGAAAATACATTTGAAACCGCGATAGTGCAATCACTTATCGAAAAAGGCGGATATACATTAGGTAATGCTAGTGAATACATTGCAGATTTAGGTTTCTTTAGAAGAGATATTATTGATTTTTTACAAAGCTCACAACCAACCAAATGGGAGAAAATAACAGCCATTCACGAAAAAGATGTTGAGAACCGAGTATTACATAGGCTTTATAAAGAACTCGATTTAAGAGGCAGTTTAGATGTGTTACGCAATGGTTTTACTGATTATGGTGTTCGTTTTCAAATGGCATTTTTCAAACCAGTATCAGGTTTAAATCCAGATGCTTTAGCGTTTTATGCTAAAAATGAATTAAAAATTCACCGCCAAGTTTATTTCAGCAAACAAAATACCAATTCTGTAGATTTGGTTATTTCATTAAATGGTATTCCGGTAGCAACTTTAGAATTAAAAAATCAATTCACAGGTCAAAATGTAACCAATGCCTTAAAACAATACAGCACAACTAGAGACAATAGAGAATTACTATTTGCATTCAAAAAAAGAACATTGGTTCACTTTGCCGTTGACCAAGATGAGGTTTTTATGACTTCAAAACTCGATGGTATAAAAACTTATTGGCTACCATTCAACAAAGGATATAACAACGGTAAAGGCAATCCTCCAAACAAAGAAGGATATAAAACCCAGTATTTGTGGGAAGATATTTTAGCCAAAGACAGTTGGTTAGAGATAATCCAAAGTTTCGTGCATCTTCAAACCGAAGAAATTGAAATGGAAGGTAAAATATTCAAAAAAGAAAAGCTTATTTTTCCACGTTTCCATCAATTAGATGCAGTTAGAAAAATTGGAGCTGATGCAATCGTAAATGGAGCAGGTAAAAATTATCTCATTCAACATTCAGCAGGTTCAGGTAAAAGTAATTCAATCGCATGGTTGGCTTATCGCTTGTCAAGTTTGCATAACGAAACTGACGAACGAATATTTGATAGCGTTATTGTAGTAACTGACCGTAAAGTGTTAGACCAACAATTACAAAATACCATTTACCAATTTGAGCATAAAACAGGAGTGGTGCAAAAAATTGACAAAGACAGCTCACAACTGGCAAGTGCAATTGGTTATGGTACAAATATCATTATTACAACATTGCAAAAATTCCCATATATAATCGACAAGGTAAATGAGTTACCAGACAGAAAATATGCAGTAATTATTGATGAAGCACACAGTTCACAAGGTGGAGAAGCTAGTAAAAAACTAAAAGAAGTATTAGCATTAAAATCATTTGAAGATGCCGAAAAAGAAGAGGAAGATGATTACAGTGCCGATGATTATATTAGAGAACAAGTAGAAAAATCGGCTTTATCAAGAGGTAAACAATCAAATATTTCGTTTTTTGCTTTTACAGCAACTCCTAAATATAAAACGCTTCAAGTGTTTGGGTATAAAGATTCAGATGGTAAACCGCATCCATTCCATTTGTATGCAATGCGTCAAGCTATTGAAGAAGGATTTATTTTAGATGTATTAAATAATTACACTACTTATGAATTATACTTCAAACTAACCAAAGCAATAGAAGACGATCCAAAACTAAATCGTAAAAAAGCATCTAAAGCAATTGGTAAGTATGTTGCATTACATCCTTATAATTTGGCTCAAAAAACCGAAGTAATAATTGAGCATTTCCGCCAAGTAGTAGCAAAAAAAAATGGAGGAAAAGCAAAAGCAATGTTAGTATGTGGTTCAAGATTACACGCTAAAAGATACTTTGAAGAATTCGACAATTACATCAAAGAAAAAGGGTATGAAAACGAAATTAAAGTATTAGTAGCGTTTTCGGGAAAAGTCATAGATACTAATTTTCCAGACGGTGTTTCAGAACCAGAATTAACTGGTTATGGAGAAAGAGAGTTGCCAGAAGTTTTTGATAAAGATGATTATAAGATTCTTATCGTGGCTGATAAATACCAAACTGGTTTTGACCAACCTTTACTGCATACTATGTATGTAGATAAAAAACTTTCCGGTGTAAAAGCGGTACAAACATTATCAAGACTAAACAGAACCTGTCCTGGTAAAGAAGATACATTTGTATTAGATTTTGCTAATGAAAGACAAACAATTTTAGATTCGTTTCAGCCTTATTATGAGATAACATCAGTTACAGAGGAAACAGATGTAAACCATTTATATGATTTAAAAACGAGATTAGATAAATTTCTAGTGTATTGGGAAAATGAAGTAAACGCATTTGCTAATGTTTATTTCAATCCTACAACAAAAATAAATAATGCCAAAGAGCAAAAATATTTATACAGTTTTACCGATCCAGCAATAGAAAGATTTAAAGAAATAAAAGAAGAAGATAAGAAAGATGAGTTCAAAAAAGGATTACGGTCATGGACGAATCTTTATGCTTTTCTTTCACAGATTATGCCATTTACAGACCAAGATTTTGAGAAATTCTATGCTTATGCCAAGCTATTACAAATCCGTTTGCCCAAAAGAGATTTGACGGAAAGTTTAGAATTAGGAGATGAAATTGCTTTAGAATATTATAGACTTCAAAAAATAAAAGAAGGTTCAATTGATTTAATCAAAGGCGAAGATGGAGAACTAAGTGGAACTACAGAAGCTGGTTTAAAAAGAGAAAAAGAAGAGGAAGCTTTACTGTCAGAAATTATAACAATTCTTAATGATCGTTTTGGAACTGAATTTGAAGAAGCCGATAAATTATTTTTCGACCAAATAGAAGCGGAATTATTATTAGATGAAACATTACAGGTTCAGGCAAAAGTCAACAAAATTGACACCTTTAAATATGCTTTTGAAGACTTATTCGTAACGAAACTTATTGAGCGTATGGACCAAAATCAAGAAATTTTCGAAAAGATTTTAGAAGACAAATCATTTGGCGATTTAGTAAAAGAAATGATGATGAAAAAGGTATATAGTAAAATGAATGAGTAAAAAAAGTATCTTTACAATATGAATTTAGAAAGTATTATAGCAACAATCGCTTCTTTAGCAGCAATCTACACGTTTGCTAAAAACGATACGACTATATTTTCGCTTTTAAAAAAAACTTTTTTTGACACGTAACTGACACGTAAACTACCCATCTAATAAAATAAACTCTGAAAATCAGCTATATAAAGTAGAGGTTTGAATCCTAACTGGATTCAAACCTCTACCTTTTTATGATAATAATTGAGATTCCAACTTAAAAAGTTGCAAGTCATCCAACAACCTTTTATGTCCAAAAAGCATAAGCTTTTCAGCAATAGGTAAATGACAATGTTTATACTTTCTTTGCTTACAAAGACAAATAGAATTTCTGTTAGGAAGTTTATTCGTTGTTATTGAAGTCAACAATTGAATGGTAAAATTAACATCTTTCAATCCTAAATCATTTTCATAAAAGTATTTAATTCCATCAAACTGATGCGGATAATCTCCATTGGCATATTCTCCAGTTTTCAATTTGTAAGCATGATTGGCAAAAAATGGATATATCTTATTTTGATAAAATGAGATAACATCGATACCTTTATTTTCTAGCAATAGCATCTTATGGAGGATATCAAGACAACATTCGCCATCTACAGAAATATGCCAGTCATCTTCGCGCTTAATCTTTTCAGTAACTTCAAATACTTTAGGAGTTATATGGGGATAGTTTTGTTTTAGCAATAAAATACTTATCTCATAACTATCCCAATATACACCTTCAATATCTACTATATCAATAACACCTTGAAGCTTAATATAGTTTGTATTATCAAACGAAACGATTGAAAATTTTGGATATTTTTCAATAAACCTTTCAATATCTCTCTCAATACTAACTTTCATTAATAAAAATAGGGTTTACTTAATTCAGCGATAGGTTTCAAATTTTCAGGATTTAAAGCAGTACCGTTCGAAACTAAAAAACCTAATCTTCCAGTTTGATCAAAAATAACATTGGGTTGTTGCTTTAAAAATTTATCCCAATTAAAATCATATTGAGTATAGTAAAATGCTTCCTCCGGATTTCTAAAAATATACCTATCATTTTCATTTCCTGTTCTTTTAGAAACAACCGTAAAATAATCATCACTATTAGGCAATAAATCTTTTACATTAGCACCAGCCACAATACCACACTTATTAGCACTAGATTGCATTTTACTGGCCAAACTTGTATGTAAACTACAAGTCGTAACCTCACTTATACCATCAATTCCACAAGAACCCCAAAGCACATCTTCTTTATCACCTAAATCAATACCGCTTCTAATCGAAATGTTTTCAACACCTTGAGATAAGAAATAGTCTTTCAAATCATTTTGCACAAAATAACTATAAGTACTTAATGATAGCAAAGCATTCTTTACGGCAGTTTCTTTAGAAATGTTTTTTCCGCCAAAATAAATAAACAAACCGTCGCCCTGTATTCTTTGTACATAACCGCCATGAATTAATGCTGTATGGATATTGGCTTTTACCAATGTATTTGTAATCAAAAACACAGCTTCTTTACTAAACTTTTTAAACATATTTGTGCTTCCTGCAATATCAACAAAACAAGAAATAATGTAATGCTCTTCTGTGTTATCAGTCGCTTTTAAATGCCCGAAATCTGGATGCAAACCCAAATCTTGATTGTAATTAACCTTTCCCAAACCTGCGACTTCCGAGTAATTCCTCAAACTAGGAGCAAGTTCCTTTCTAGATATCTTATTATTAATAGTGGAGAAGGTCATTTTTGAGCTATCACTCAAATTACCAACTCCAGCCAAACCTTTAGGAAAAACACCACTTTGGTCAGCTCGTACCGCTTCTTTGATTACGTCAAAGTAATCCGAATATATATTCATCTTAAATTGTATTATTAAAAATTATTATTGCTACAAACACTAAAACTATAACCTGAAAAAGCATCGAATAACCTATCCACTTTAGTATTGTAAATTTTTTGTTCAATCCTTTTGATAAAAAATAGACTTGCTCTCGTAAATCTTTCAAGTCTTCTTTCGTATCTCTTTCCTTACTTTTTTCTTTATACTCCTCTAAAGTATTTTGAGCTATAGTTCCAAAATAATATAGAGAAGAAGACTTATAATTCAAAAACGGTACACTCGCATAAATCAGTACCGCAACAGTTGTCAATCCCATAAAAGTGAATAATCCAATCAAAAATTCAAATGCAAAGGCGTGATTAACAATTTTACTGTTAATAGTAAAATAAGCTCCTAATACACCTCCAAGAAGAAAAGTATTAATGGCAATGTAAACAGCTATTTTATTATTAATAGTATCATAGTAATGATCAAACCTACCAACATTGAAAATCAATCTTTCTTTTTCTGATTTATTCATTTTTTTATTTTTTAAAGGATTAAGAATAGACGAGCTTAATTTGTAAGCTCGTCTAAAAAAATAATCTATTTCAACGCTTTGGCAACCAAAGAAACTGCTATAATCAATGCGGCTGCAACAGCAATAGCATTAACTACATCGGCAACTTCATCATAAACTGTAACACAGCTATTTTTGAAGCAAACAGTAGAGCTTTTGGGCTTGGTTGAAATCTCTGGGTAATTTTGTTACTCATAAGAATTCTATTTTTTGGTTAAACAAAAGTGCAGCACCTTTTTTACAGGTGCTACACACCTAATTACTAACAACAAAGGAATTACTTCTCTTTGCGAACTCCTTTAAACGGAGTACCGTCTTGCTTAACATCCATAAAACGACCAGTGTTAGTATCGCGCTTAACGTACTGTTCGGTTTTAGGATTATAAGTCTGACTTCTTCCTTTTACGGCACCATTACGATGTCCATCTCCGGGTGTACCATTTTTTGCCATGGCTTTCAGATTTAAGAACAGTCAAACTATTTAATAATGAGGTGTTTGACTAAAAACCCTAGGAATAATTAGGTAATAAATAGAATTCTATTACTTTTGCAGAAGAAATCAAATACCGTCCAAAGTTTTTATTTCTCCTGACCGAAGCCTAATTCCATTTCGCTTCGGTTTTTTGTACTTTCAATTGTTAAATTTTTAATTTCTTAATTACTTTATCTATTTCTTCCATTGGTAACCTGTCATTAACTGTTTTGAGTTGCTCTAACAGAGCAATAGCTTTTGACTTATCCAATATATTTTCTTCTACCAATTTCTCAATAACCCAAATACTACCGTGAACTTCAACACCATGCTCTTTAGCTTCCAACTTCAATTTTCTATCACAGGTAAGTAATGCACAATTAAGTTGAATCGACTTCCAAAGCATTGTTTTATCAGGTAATGATTTCAAGTTTCGCTTTGTTGCAAATTGATTTACAGCATCTTGCTCTTCATCAGTCAACATAATAACGTTTAACTTTTGTGACCTTTTATAAACTTCAAATTCAACAACCTGATTAGCTATTACAATTTCATTATATACAAACGAAGTGGTGGAGATTTCTGCTTTCAAAGCAAAAAACTCCGGTAAAATCTCCAACTGATAGAGATCAAATAATACACTTACATCTGTAATAATTAATTTCATACCAATAATTTCATTTTACCGCGTAATTGCCAAGCTGTTATGCCCGAAAAATAAGCCGCTTCATTAATTGTCAGAACTTCTTTTGCTAAACCTAAATACACCAATCGCTCCATACGAGTTGGTTCTTCTTTACTCCTGTACCTACCAGGTTCACTATTTGGAACATGATAACCTCTTTTTTTATAGCCAACATGGAACTTTCTTAAAATAAAATCGTTCAATATCCCTAATCGATGTGCTCTATGAAAAATAGCGGTAAACGATATTCCCCAACGCTCTTTTATAATTTCTAACTCCTTTTGATAAAAATGAAAACGTTGTTTATGCAACTCTTTTTTCGCCATTTCTTCTGGATATAAAACTGCACAAGCAAAAACATGACATAATTTTTCCTCTTCGGAATGCTTCAAATCTTTTGAAAAAGTCAATGCGTGATGCGCCAATTCATGTAATGCGGTAAATCGTTTTCTAACCACGTCATCATTAGCATTACTGCTTTTTTTCAACACAATGATTTTTCTATCTCCAACAGTAGCTTTCATACCATCAAAAGCATCACTAACTAAAAGATCAATCACTTTATAACCTTTATCTTCTAGCATTTCAACAACATCTGGTATTGGATCATATCCTAAATCCCATTCTTCTCGCAGTTTTTTTGCAGCATCCTCAGCATCTTCGGCAGTCTTAATTTCTTTATCAAAATTAAAATAGTCATATTTCTCATTTAGCTGAAGAATATCCTCTAATTCAAAATACCTTTCAAAACAGTCTTTAGCTTTTTCAATAACAGAAGCTTCTTCTGTCTTAGACAGCTTTGAACTGTATTTTCTAAAATCAATACTCTCAAATTCAACTTTAACACTAGGTACCGAATAAAAATAATCTATAGAAACATTTAATGAGTTAGCCAAAGCAATTAAAACTTCACTATCTGGCTTCATGACACCTTGCTCATATTTATTCAAAGACTGCTTGCTAACTAGATTATCTAGTTTGTCGGCAAGTCCTTGAAGAGACAAACCTGCCATTCTTCTAGCAGATTGTAGTCTATTTGCAAATACATTTTCCATAATTAAAGATTTAAACTATCAGTTTGTTGACAAAAATACAAAAAAAATAGTATTTGTCAACACGAATCTAATAAATAGTTATAAACAATATCTTCATTTCAATTGCTATATCTCACTAACAATCTAAAAAAGCACTTACCTTTTGACACAAGATAAACCCCATAATTTGAGGTCTATCCTGCAACGATTGGTAATGAAATTTTAGATAAGGAGAACAATCATTTTGGTTCGGTGGTAAAAAAGAAGTTTTACATTTCAAAAGCCCCTCCTTTGCCAACGCTCTAAAAAAAATTACTGGCACAGTTTTTAGAAAAAACACTTACACTTCGTGACTTGCGCCAGTAATTTTTTTCCCCAAGCTGTGTTACATAATTGAGTATTATAATTCATTATAAAGCTTTTATATTGTTTTTTTGGTTTTTGCAATGAAGTTATAATATCATTTATGTAAAACAGCCGCACCTGCCAACGCGCTTGCCAGTGGCTCCAGGACAACATTTTTTGCAGCTCCCATCGCATCACCAAGCTACAAAAAACACCGTCCTTCGCCACTGTCTTTAACAACGTTCGTCATTGCATCGGAAACTTTACAGTTGTACTTGCTTTTAAGAACGTTTTCGGTAACTGATTTTAGCAACTTTGTGCATAAATCGGTAGTATTTGCATTGCTTTTGTAAGTGTTGTAAATCGCTTATAACTCTATTTCTAACATTCACAATTTCGGATTAAGCAATTTATAACACCCACAAAACCAAAAGAGCCAGCAAGAGTATCGTTTTTTATTTGCCAAAAAACACTAGGTAAATTGATTTTCCATCGGCTTGATGCCTAGCGTTTTCAGATGAATGTTCACTTTAAAAATCATATCTATCTTTTTTAGGAAAAGTGAGCATCAAGCCGATAGTAAAATCAATCACAAAATCACGTTAAGCAAATAAAAAAAGACACACTTGCTTTGAGCTACTGCCAACGCACTAGGTAAGCATTTGCATTGTTTTTTTGAAGATGCTTCCCATTTTCATAAGACAATATACTACTAACTGAAAATTACTACTGCCGTCTAACCAAAAGGCATCCTCAAAAAATCAAACGGTATGAAAGAGTATGAAATTTTAATGGCCAAATAAAAGCATTTTTATTTTTTGAGTTTGAAATTTATTCATCCATTAAAATTTCATACCCTTTCCGAAGAACATCTTCTATCTCATCAACATTTTTAAAATCTGTCTTCAGCAGAAACTTCTCGGATTAGAAGAAAATAAAAAAATAATAAATAAAAGAAAGTAAAGGTAAGTTCCAGTTTCAAGAAAAAAAAGTTCAAGCCCTGCGGGTTTTAGAAAAAATCTCCACCC
>NZ_JAYWFT010000113.1:0-29482 GCF_043778725.1 Flavobacterium sp.
TTCCCCATTCTTGAACACCTTGAAATACTGTTCCTGTTGCCGCTTGTACTTTAAAACTAATTGTATAATCACTTTTTTTAACGAACAAATACCATCCTATAAAGTTCTTGAAAAACAAAACTTTAATTTAATAACACAACAAGTTTCTAGCACAAAAGATACTTATAAGTATACTTGGCTAATGAACGCTATAAACGATTCAATTACCGAAGTTTCAGTCGGTATTAATGAAAAAAATGCAAGTATATACAATAGATTAACAGCTCCTTTTTTTAACACAAAGTTTAAAGAAGAACAGGTAAATAAAATTAAAAGTTTTAAAGAAGCTCTAAACCAGCATTTGAAAAGTTTAAAAGTAAAAATTGACGGAATTGGTTCTTCTCAAGAAACATTTGTAGCTTATATAAGTTTGAAAAGTGCACAACAAGAAAAAGCACAAACTATGATTATGAATGACGGAAAAATAACTGGTTTTTTACATAATAAAAATATAAAAATCGTTGGAAAACCCTATTTAGAAGTTACAAAATGGGATGATATTGCCGAAAAAGTAGAATTCAATTACTGCTTTCCAATTGATAAAAGTACAATTGTAATTCAAGATTCATTGGTTAAGTTTAAAACACTTCCTGCACTAAAAGGATTAAAAGCAACATACCATGGCAATTATAGAACTTCCGATAGAGCTTGGTTTTCTTTATTGGATTACGCCCAAAAACATAATTTTAAATTAAACAAAAAACCTTTAGAACATTTTTTTTCCAATCCTTTTAATGGTGGTGATGAGTTAAAATGGGAAACAATAATAATTATTCCATTTGATAAATAAATTTAAAAAGTAAAATTCGTAGACAAATTTATAAACGAAAACGTTTTCGTGTCAATTGTTGACGTTTTAATGACAATAAGTGCTTAAATGAATTTTGGAAGTCTATTTTTGGTCTATAAGATATATGATTTTGAAGTTAGATTAAGTTAATATTTTTATTTTAAAACAAGTAGTTTCCATGTCTTTGATGTGGGAACTATTTTAATTAATAACACAAGTATGAGTAGGAAATTAAGTTTGAGTTTCTGGCAAATTATCAATATGAATGTAGGTTTTTTTGGCATTCAATACAGTTTTGGTTTGCAACAAAGTGCCGTCAATCCTATATATGATTTTCTTGGCGCTAGTCCAGATCAATTGCCTTTACTAAATCTTGCTGGACCATTAACAGGATTATTAATTCAGCCGATAATTGGAGCTTTAAGTGATAAAACATGGTCGCCAAGATTAAAAGGAAGAAGAAAACCCTATTTTTTTGCTGGAGCATTAATTTGTAGTATTGCATTATTCCTTTTTCCGTTTAGTTCTTCATTATGGATGGCAGCTGGTTTATTGTGGATTCTCGATGCAGGAAATAATACTGCAATGGAACCTTATCGAGCATTTATTGCTGATAAGCTAGACGAATCTCAACAACCAATTGGTTTTCAAGCGCAAAGTTTTTTTACAGGATTTGGTCAAACGCTCGCCAATGTTTCTTTATTTATTTTCCCAATGATTTTTATCGGAACTACAGGAAAATTACCAACTTGGGTTTTTGCCTCCTTTTTTCTTGGTGCCGTTTGTTCTATCGGTTCCGTTTGGTGGAGTTCACACACTACGCAAGAAATTCCGCCAACAGACGAAGAATTACAAAAAATAAAATCAGAAACGATTAATGTCTTAACTCCATTTAATGATATATTTTCAGCTATTAAAGATATGCCAAAGATAATGTGGCAATTGGCATTAGTTTATCTTTTTCAGTGGTATGCGTTATTTTGTTATTGGCAAAATTCATCCAAAAGTATTGCGCTTTCCGTTTGGAATACGTCTCCAGAAAAAGACATGAAATTATATGGTGAAGCTGTTTCATGGACAGGTTTGGTAAATGGATGGTATAATGTAGTTACTTTTTTAGTTGCTTTTTTATTAGTTGGTTTTGCAAGAAAATATTCAGCCAAATATGTGCATTTTACTTGTTTAATTTTGGCAGCTATCGGATTTTTAATTTTTCCTCACATAGAAAATAAATATTTATTATTTCCTGCTATCACAGGCTTTGGAATTGGTTGGGCAAGCATGATGGGAATTCCTTATCTAATGGTAATTGCAAATATTCCAAAAGAACGATATGGCGTTTACATGGGAATTATTAACATGATGATAGTAATTCCAATGTTTATTCAAACCATTACTTTTGGATACATTTTGAAACATTTTCTAAACAATGATCCAAGACAAGCAATAACTTTCGCCGGTGGATTATTAGTTTTAAGTGCCATATGTACCTTATTTATGAAATCTAAAAAAGCTATTAGTGAATAATTTAGCCTACCTAAAAGCAATTCAATTGTTGCATGATGTAGCTTCGCCAAATGGTTTTTTGGCAAGTGCAGAAAATACGTCCAATTATAAACGAGTTTGGGCGCGCGATGGCGTTATTTGCGGATTGTCAGCATTAGCATCAGGTGACGAAAAACTTATTGAAACGTTCAAAAAAACATTGCAAACGTTAGCCAATAACCAGCATCAAGTTGGAACTATTCCATCCAATGTATTAATTTCAGATGATAAAAATGAGGTTAGTTACGGCGGTTTAGCAGGAAGAGTAGATGCCGTAACTTGGTTTGTTATTGGTATTTGTCAATATGCTTTTTATAAAAAAGATGTCGATTTTGTTGCTCAATATGATTTGGAAATAGAAAAATGTTTGGCACTTTTAGACGCTTGGGAATTCAATAATAAACATTTATTATATGTGCCATTATCAGGAAATTGGGCTGATGAATACATTACAGATGGTTACACTTTATACGATCAATTGTTGCGCGTTTGGGCTTTAAAATCATATAATTATTTTGCTAAAAGTGATTTAATTGCTTTAAAAATCAACGACATAACCCAACAAATAGAATCTAATTTCTTGCCAAATTCTAACGGTGAAAAATACCACGAACGCGCTTACCACGAAATGAAATTTAACGATTTTATGCCTTGTTCTTTTTCGCCTTCAGGTTATAAAACCAATTTCGATGCTTTCGCAAATTCTCTTGTAGTTTTATTAAATATTGGTTCTGCCGAATTTCAAGATAAAATTGTAAACTACTCACTTTCATTAGCTTCAGAAACTAAATTAGGATTGCTTCCTGCTTTTTGGCCGCCAATTTTTGAAACCGATGAGCATTGGAATTTACTTAAAAACAATTGCAAGTACGAATTTAGAAATTTTCCTTACGAATTTCACAATGGCGGAAGTTGGTCAATGGTCAATGGTTTCTTCGGATTGGCATTACATTCTAAATCTAAAACCGACGAAACGATAGCGATTTTAGAAAAAATAAATTATGCAAACGCGATAAATGAGTATTCGTTTTACGAAAATTTCAACACCAATACACAAGAGCCAAACGGAGTTGCTTTTTGCGCTTGGAGTGCAGCAGCAGCGGTTTTAGTGCATCAATCAATATATACTAATTTTAAAATTCTAGTTTAATTTGAAAACTACAGACATCATTTGCATCGGCGAAGTACTAATAGATTTTATTGGTCACGAAGTCAATACATCCATAAATAGAACCAAAGATTATCATCGTTTTCTTGGTGGTTCACCTACAAATGTTGCCGTAAATGCTTCGCGATTAGGTTTAAAATCTATTCTTGTAGCAACTTGCGGTCAAGACGGTTTGGGCGATTATATTGTTAGAAAATTGAAGGCTAATGAAGTCAATACCAATCATATATGCAAGTTAGAATCGGCGCCAACATCTGTAATTTTTGTTTCAAAATCTACCGAAACACCCGATTTTATTCCCTACAGAGAAGCCGATTGTCAAATTTTAGAACATCAATTATCTGATGAAGTAATTGCTGATGCCAAAATTTACCATACTACTTGTTTTGCATTAAGTAAAAATCCGGCGCGAGAAACCATTTTGAATCGAGCCAAAAAAGCCAAAGAATTAGGATTGCAATTAAGTATAGACATCAATTTTTCGGAAAGAATTTGGCCCAATCGAGAAGAAGCCAAACGAGTAATTGCTAGTTACTTGTTGAATGATCCATTAGTAAAATTGAGCGAAGACGATTGTTATAGACTGTTTGCCGAAGTAAAATCGGAAGATTATATTTTTGATTATTTTCATAATCTTGGTGCCACAACAATTTGTTTAACTAAAGGTAAAAATGGTGTAGTTCTCTCAGATAAAAACCATGGTTTGTTTTTTCAAGAAGCATTACCCATTAACGAAGTTAAAGATGCAACAGGTGCAGGCGATGCCTTTTGGACAGGGTTTTTGTACGCTCAATTGCAACAACGAAATCTTGAAGATAGTATTTCAATAGCTCAAAAATTAGCCGCAATAAAATTACAAAACGTTGGTAGATTACCAGACGGAATTGATTTTAAAGAATATCTAAAAGCATAAAGTATTAACTTTAATTTACTCAAAACATGAAAAATGCAGCCATAAAATTATCTTTGTTTTTTAACTATTTTGTGTTTGCAATATTGCTAAATTGTGTTGGAATTGTAATGCTCCAAATGCAACTAAATTTTGGGGTTTCCAAAGGTGACGCATCTATTCTTGAAGGTTTTAAAGATTTGCCAATTGCAATTGCAGCTTTTATTTTTGCTTCTTTTTTGCCAAAAATTGGACTTAAAAAATCAATGCTTATTGCACTTGCGTTAGTAACAATTGTAAGTAGTATTATGCCATTTGCAGATGCTTTTTGGTATTTCAAATTGTTGTTTTTTGTAATTGGAGTTTCGTTTGCATTGATCAAAGTTTCCGTTTTTTCAACTATTGGATTATTAACCAATAACGAAAAAGAACATGGTAGTTTCATGAATTTTCTTGAAGCAATTTTCATGTCGGGTGTAATGCTCGGCGGATTCGTTTTTAGTTATTTTGTAAATGATGCCGATCCCAAATCGCGCGAATGGTTGCATATTTATTGGTTAATTGCAGGTTTATCTTTACTTGCTTTTTTATTGTTGTTATTCTCAAAATTGGATGAAAAAGAAGCCAAAATTGAAAATACTTCTCTAGAAAAAGATTTTAAAGCAATGATTGGCATGATTGTGAAACCACTTATAATTGTTTTTATACTTTCTATCTTTTTTTATGTAATGATAGAGCAAAGTTTTTCTACTTGGATGCCAACATTTTATAAAGAAATTCTTCATTCGCCCACAAGTATTGCTGTGCAAGCTGGCTCCATTTTGGCAGGCGCAACGTTTTTAGGTAGATTGCTTTCGGGATTTGTATTGTTACGTGTAAAATGGATTTATTTTTTATCTTTTTGCTTGCTTGCAGTGGCAGCAATTGTAATTATTGTAATGCCATTAGCTAAAAATATTGTTATAGAAAACACCCAACAAATGACTTGGTTAAATGCGCCTTTTGTATTGTATTTATTACCAATAATGGGATTGTTTTTAGCACCAATTTACCCAACATTAAATTCTACAATTCTTTCTTCTTTGCCCAAACACAAGCACAGTTCAATGGCTGGATTAATTGTAGTTTTTTCGGCACTTGGTGGAACAACTGGTTCCATAATTACGGGTCACGTTTTCGAATCATTTGACGGTACAACTGCTTTCTATTTCTCGTTAATTCCTATAACATTAATCTTTATCTTAATTTGGATATTATATAAAATGAATAATAAACATGCCAGTAGTAAAGCTTAATATTTCCGAAACACTTTCGCAACTTCTACAACAAGAAGATACCGATAACGATAAACGAATTACTATTGAAGACAAAGGAATAAAAAAATTTCTGCTTCAATCTAATGGAAACCAAGTTGCTGTTGAAGGCACTTATTTTTTATCCAATTTATTGCAAGAATTAATTCTGGCACAAGAAAATAATATAAATTTTATTGATTCTGATAAAGTTTTCGAACTTCCAGCCAATAGAATTAACAGAATGATTAAAGACTATTTCTGGGATGGTTTAACTCGAACTATGGACGAAAAAGGTTTGGAAAATATATTAACCGATTCAAAATCTAAAACTGAAAAATCTATTATTTATGTTCCGTTTACCGATGATTTTGCTTTTGAATATTACCAAAAATTAGTTGCCAAGTTCAATCTAAAAGTAGTTCAACTTCCTAAGGATATTACGCCACAATACGTAAGTAGTATTAACGATGAAGGCGGAATTTTATCGTTGGCATTAGAACAAAAAGAAGGAAAAGTAATTGGAGTTCCATTTGCCGTTCCAGGCGGACGGTTTAATGAAATGTATGGTTGGGATTCTTATTTTGAAAATATAGGATTGCTACTTGACGGAAAATTAGATCTTGCTAAAAGCATGGTCGAAAATTTTAGTTATCAAATTACGCATTATGGCAAAATTCTAAACGCCAATCGTTCGTATTATCTAACCCGAACACAACCTCCATTTTTTTCAAGTATGATTCGCGAAGTATTTGAAGCAATGTCAGTTAAAGATTTGAGTTGGTTGAAAAATAATCTTCAAATTGCCATAAAAGAATACGAAACCGTTTGGATGGAATCGGGAAAACGATTAACACAAAATGGATTAAATCGTTATTTTGCTCAAGGAATTGGTCTGCCTCCAGAAACCGAATCGGGACATTATGATGATATTTTAAAACCATTTGCAGAAAATGCCAATTTGACTATTCCTGAATATGAAAAGTTATATTACCAACGCAAAATTGAAAATCTAGATTTAGATGCTTATTTTGTTCATGATAGAAGCGTTCGCGAAAGCGGTCACGATACAAGTTACCGACTAGAAGGAATTTGTGCTTCGTTAAATGTGGTCGAATTGAATGCCATGTTGTACAAATATGAAACTGATTTTGCCGAAATTATCGCAACTTATTTTGACAATTCATTTGAATATAATACTAAAAGTTACAATGATAACTATTGGATTTCTAAAGCTGAAACTCGAAAAGAACTCATAAATCACTATCTATGGAACGAAGCCGATTCTTGCTTTTATGATTACAATATAGTTACCAAAGAACAAAATATATTTCTATCGGCTGCAAGTTTTTTTCCGCTTTGGGCAAAAAATGCAACTCAAGAGCAAGCCGATTTATTGATTGAAAAACACTTGTCAAAATTAGTTTTTGATGGAGGAATTGCTGGTTGTTCTATAGAAGCCTTGCAAAATATTGATGCCAATAAAATGCAGCGTCAATGGGATTTTCCTAACGGTTGGCCACCACATCAAATCATAATCTGGCAAGGATTAATAAATTATGGTTACCATCAAAAAGCACAAGAATTAATTTACAGATGGCTTTGGATGATTACTAAAAATGCCTGCGATTACAACGGAACAGTTCCCGAAAAATATGATGTAGTGTTGGCTTCACACAAGGTTTTTGCCGAATATGGAAATCAAGGAACCGATTTTGAATACATCACTCGCGAAGGTTTTGGATGGATGAATGCTTCATTTCAATATGGTTTTCAATTGTTAAATCATGATTTGAAAGAAGCTTTAAACACACTTAAATCTCCAAATGATTTATTTTTATAAAAAATAGACATCAAATTTTATTTTTATTAAAAGAATAGTGATAAAAGTTTCCTTTTTCAGTCTATACTTTTACCTTTGTAAGTCAGAATGATAAAAGACTACAATGAATACTAATAAATCGAGTAAGCGTAGAGAAGCATTATTGTATCACGCTAAACCAACTCCAGGAAAAATACAAGTTGTTCCAACCAAGAAATATGCAACACAAAGAGATTTGTCGTTGGCTTATTCTCCTGGTGTTGCCGAACCGTGTTTGGAAATTGCTAAAGACGTAAATAATGTTTATAAATATACTGCCAAAGGAAATCTTGTTGCCGTAATTACCAATGGAACTGCGGTTTTAGGTCTTGGTGATATTGGTCCAGAAGCATCCAAGCCAGTTATGGAAGGAAAGGCATTGTTGTTCAAGATTTTTGCCGACATTGATGTTTTTGACATTGAAGTTGATACGAAAAATATTGAAGAATTTATTGCTACAGTAAAAAATATTGCTCCCACTTTTGGAGGAATAAATCTAGAAGATATTAAAGCTCCAGAGTCGTTTGAAATTGAACGCAGACTGGTTGAGGAATTAAATATTCCTGTAATGCATGACGATCAACATGGAACTGCAATTATATCATCGGCAGCTTTATTAAATGCGCTTGAGCTTGCAGGAAAAGAAATCGAAAATGTAAAATTGGTAGTTTCTGGTGCTGGTTCGGCTGCATTAGCTTGTGCTAATTTGTATGTTTTACTAGGTATTCAACCCAAAAACATTATCATGTTTGATAAAGATGGTGTTTTGTCTGTTGATAGAACCGATTTATCGGAACTTCAAAAAAGATATTCTTTCGGAAAAAAAGGCATTCAATTGCAAGAAGCTTTGCAAAATGCTGATGTTTTTCTTGGACTTTCGGCAGGTAATATTCTTACTTCAGAAATGCTTCTTGGAATGGCAAAAGATCCAATTGTTTTTGCAATGGCAAATCCTGTTCCAGAGATAGATTACAATATTGCTATTGCTACAAGAAAAGATATAATTATGGCAACAGGTCGATCTGACCATCCTAATCAAGTAAATAATGTATTAGGTTTTCCATATATTTTTCGTGGTGCACTAGATGTTCGAGCTACTAAAATTAACGAAGCTATGAAAATGGCTGCTGTTCGCGCTCTTGCTGCTTTGGCTAAAGAATCGGTTCCAGAGCAAGTAAATATTGCCTATGGCGAAACTAGATTAAATTTTGGTCGTGATTACATTATTCCAAAACCTTTCGATCCACGATTGATAACCATGGTTGCGCCAGCAGTTGCAAAAGCTGCAATGGAAAGCGGTGTTGCCTTGCATCCAATTACCGATTGGGAAAAATATGAAGAAGAATTATTAGAACGAATGGGTTCTGATAATAAAATGGTTAGATTGTTAACAAATAGAGCTAAAACTGATCCTAAACGAATAGTTTTTGCCGAAGCAGATCAATTAGACGTTTTAAAAGCGGCACAAATTGTATATGAAGAAGGAATAGGACATCCAATTTTATTAGGAAGAAAAGAAGATATTCTGGAACTAAAAGAAGAAATTGGTTTTGATGCCGATGTTCCAATTTTTGACCCTAAAACACAAGAAGAGGACAAACGCAGATTAGAATACGCCGAGATTTACTGGAAAGAAAGAAATAGACGCGGTATTTCACTACTTGATGCCCAAAAATGGATGCGCGAACGTAATTATTTTGCTGCAATGATGGTCAATCAAGGCGATGCAGATGCAATGGTTTCGGGTTATTCTAGAAGTTATCCAACCGTTGTAAAACCTTTAATGCAATTGATTGGTAAAGCACCAGGAATTTCGTTAATCGCTACTACTAATATGATGATGACCAATCGTGGACCAATGTTTTTGTCAGATACTGCAATAAATCCTGATCCATCAGCAGATGATTTAGCTAAAATTGCTCTTATGACAGAGAAAACAGTTAGAATGTTTGGTATGGAACCAGTTATTGCCATGGTTTCATTTTCTAACTTTGGTTCGTCTGCTCATGAAAGTGCAAGCAAAGTGCGCGAGGCGGTTTCTTATTTGCATAAATATTATCCAGATTTAATTGTTGACGGCGAAATTCAAGCCGATTTTGCTCTAAATCCAGACATGCTTAAAGCCAAATTTCCGTTTTCTAAATTGGCAGGAAAGAAAGTAAATACACTTATTTTTCCAAATTTAGAATCGGCTAATATTACTTATAAATTATTGAAAGAATTGTATAAAGTAGATTCTGTTGGGCCAATTATGCTAGGAATGGATAAGCCAGTTCACATTTTTCAATTGGGAGCAAGTGTAGAAGAAATGGTTAACATGGCGGCAGTTGCAGTAGTTGATGCACAAGAGAAAGGAAAACGAATTAAGAATTTCGACGTTAATAACTAACAGAATAACGGCAATTGTAATGCCAGTTAAAGTTTTTTGTTATATTTGAATTGCATAAAAAATACTATGATAGCACACATTCAAGGAAAATTAGTAGAGAAAACGCCAACAGAGGTTGTAATAGACTGTAATGGTGTGGGTTATCATATTAATATTTCGTTACATACCTATACATTACTTCCTAAAACCGATTTTATAAAACTCTTTACGCACTTGATTATCAAAGAAGATGCTCATTCGTTGTATGGATTTGTAGAAAAATCTGAAAAAGAAATTTTCAAGATGTTATTGACCGTTTCGGGCATTGGTGCCGGTATTGCTAGAACAATGCTTTCATCGCTTGAGCCAAAACAAATTATCAATGCATTGGCAAGTGGCGATGTAGGGACAATTCAATCTATAAAAGGTATTGGTGGCAAAACTGCTCAACGTGCCATACTAGATTTGAAGGATAAAGTGTTAAAAATTTACGATTTAGACGAAGTTTCACTATCTCAAAACAATACAAATCGTGATGAAGCGTTATCTGCTTTGGAGGTTTTAGGTTTTGTTAGAAAAGCTTCCGAAAAAATAGTCGATAAAGTAATTAGTGAAAATCCAGATGCTACTGTTGAAGTTATTATTAAACAAGCATTAAAAAATTTATAATTGTTTGAAAACATATTACAATAAATACACAAAAGTTGTTCGAAATCTGACATTCATTTTTGTAATGATGTTGGTTGGGCAACTGTCTGTTGCGCAGGTAACTCCAACTCCTACAACGGCTCCAATACCTACAACGACTCCAGTTCAAGTTACAGATTCAACAGGTTATAATACAGGAAGCATTAAGTTGGAAAACCCAAAAAGTGTGGTCGAAGCATATACGTATGATCCTACTACAAACATGTATGTGCTAACTAAAACCTTTGAAGGATTTAATATTAATTACCCAATTATTCTTACTCCTAAAGAATATGAACAACTGGTTCTTAGAGAATCAATGCACGATTATTTCAAGAAAAAATCTGATGCTATAGAAGGTAAAAAAGAAGGCGCAGAGGAGGCTAAAAGAGATTTATTGCCCAAATATTATGTAAATTCTAGTTTTTTCGAAACTATTTTTGGCGGAAACACTATAGATGTAAAACCTACAGGATCTGTAGAAATTGATTTGGGTTTTAGACACACCAAGCAAGACAATCCTTCTTTTTCTCCTAGAAATAGAGCTACAACTACCTTTGATTTTGACCAGCGAATTAGCATGAGTTTAATGGGAAAAGTAGGAACTAGATTGAACGTAAATGCCAATTATGACACACAATCTACCTTTGCTTTTCAAAATCTTATTAAACTAGAATTTGACCCAACGGCTAAAGGTGGCGAAGATTCTATCATACAAAAAATTGAAGTAGGTAATGTAAGTATGCCACTAAACAGCTCGCTTATAAGAGGTGCTCAAAGTTTGTTTGGTGTTAAGGCACAACTACAATTTGGAAAAACAACGGTAACAGGAGTTTTTTCTGAACAAAAATCGCAAACAAAATCTATTACTTCACAAGGTGGCGGAACGATTCAAAATTTCGAACTTTTTGCTCAAGAGTATGATGCCGACAGACACTTTTTCTTATCGCAGTATTTCAAAAATAAATATGATACTTCACTAAGAAATTATCCGTTAATTGATAGTAGAGTGCAAATAACGCGTATAGAAGTTTGGATAACCAACAAGCAGAATAGAGTAAGTACAACAAGCAACAATTTAAGAAACATTATTGCACTTCAAGATTTAGGTGAAGCTAGTTTGACCGATAATAGAACGTCAACACCTATTCCAAACTCTGAAGTTGTAGCTATTGATCCTATTAGTAATCCTGCAAATAGTTTTTTCTTAGCTCCACAAGACACACCATCTAAAAATAGTAACAATAAGTATGATCCAAATTTAATAACCACTGGTGGTGGTTACTTAAATCCTAACATTAGAGAAATTGTAACTTCTAACTCTGGTTTTAATAATTTAGCTCCTGTAAGCGAAGGAACAGATTATGCCAAGCTAGAAAATGCCAGAAAATTAAGTCCAAATGAATTTACTTTTCATCCTCAATTGGGTTATATTTCATTACAACAGCGATTGGCCAATGATGAGGTTCTAGCTGTTGCTTATCAATATACTATTGGTGATCAAGTGTATCAAGTGGGAGAATTTGGAACAGACGGAGTTGATGCAACTCAGGTTGATCCCAACGGAATTCCATCTTCGAAAGCATTAATTTTGAAAATGCTTAAAAGTAGCTTAACCAATGTTCAAAAACCAATTTGGGGATTGATGATGAAAAATATTTATCAAATTCAAGGTGGTTATCAATTGCAAAAAGAAGATTTTAAATTTAATATTTTATATACAGATCCTTCTCCTTTAAATTATATAACGCAAGCAACAAGTACTTCGCCACTTCCTGCCGATGTAGAACAAGCACCGTTATTAAATGTTTTTAATGTTGATAAATTAAATTATAATAATGACCCACAAAACGGAGGTGATGGTTTTTTTGATTTCATACCAGGATTAACAGTTGATCAACAAAATGGTAGGTTAATATTTACCAAAGTAGAACCATTTGGTAAATACTTATTTGATAAATTGAGAACAAGTCCAACAGAAAACTACAATGGTGATCCTCTTACGCCAGATTATAATGCCAATCAAGCAAAATACGTTTTTAGAAGTTTGTATAAATCTACACAAGCAGCTGCGCTACAAGATAGTGGTAAAAACAAGTTTCAGCTTAGAGGTAAATTTAAATCGTCTGGTGGCGACGGAATTCCTATTGGTGCATTTAATGTTCCTAAAGGTTCTGTTGTAGTTACAGCTGGCGGACGAGTATTAGTAGAAGGTATAGACTATACTGTAAATTATCAGGCAGGACGCGTTCAAATTCTTGATCCTGCATTATCAGCATCCAATACACCTATAGAAGTGTCTGTAGAAAACAACTCGGTTTTTGGTCAACAAACCAGACGTTTCTTTGGGGTAAATGTTGAGCATAAATTTTCTGATAAATTTCTTTTGGGTGCAACATTCTTAAAAATGTCCGAAAGACCTTTTACCCAAAAATCCAATTATGGTCAAGAATCTGTAAACAATTCCATTTATGGATTAAACACTAGCTATTCTACAGAAGTTCCTTTCTTGACACGATTGGTAAATAAATTGCCCAATATTGATACAGATGTTCCTTCTGTAGTTTCCTTTAGAGGTGAGGTTGCTTACTTAAAACCTAATTCACCTAAGACAGATAAATTTCAGGGAGAATCTACAATTTATGTAGATGACTTTGAAGGTTCGCAAACTACTATCGATTTAAAATCTCCTTTTTCTTGGTATTTATCGGCAACTCCAGAACGACCAACAACTGGTCCAGCGGCTTTTTATAACGATTTTGGAGGAACTTCCAATACAATAAGTTACGGATTTAAAAGAGCTAAATTAGCATGGTACAGCATAGATCCTGTTTTTTATACCCAAAGACCAACAGGAATTTCAGATAGCGACTTGTCTTATAATAGTACTAGAAGAATATACAGTCAAGAATTATATCCTAATACGGTTATCGCTCAAGGACAATCTCAGGTTGTTAACACATTAGATTTAACATTTTTTCCAAAGGAACGCGGACCTTTTAATTTTAATCCTGCAACAGCACCAGATGAAACGTTACCAAATCCTACAGACAATTTTGGAGGTATAGTTAGGGCTTTAAATTCTACCAATTTTGAACAAGCCAATGTAGAATACATTCAGTTTTGGATGTTAGATCCTTATTTTGATCCAGGAAATGTTTCTGCACAAGCAAATTCTACAAATACAGGAAAAATCTATTTTAATTTAGGTGAAATATCAGAGGATGTACTTAAAGACGGTAGGAAATTTTATGAAAATGGAGTAGGAACTAATCAGGTTGTTGTTGCTCCACAAGGAATTTGGGGTGATGTTCCTGCATCACAATCGTTAATTTATGCTTTTGATTCTAACCAAAACAATAGAACTGCACAAGATTTAGGATATAATGGAATTAATGACAGTCAAGAAGCAGCTAAGTTTCCTGCATTTGCATCATTTGGAGATCCTGCTGCTGATAACTATAAGTATTTTTTAAACACTACTGGCGATGTTTTTCAAAGGTATAAAAACTATAATGGTACAGAAGGAAACTCTCCAATAGATGTTACAGATACCAATCGTGGCTCTTCAACAGTTCCAGATGTTGAAGACATTAATAGAGACAATACCATGAATACTATTAATGCATATTACGAATATAGTATTGATGTAAGTCCATCTGCACTTGCACTAACAAATGTTGGTAATAACTATATTACAGATGTAAGAGAAACTACAGTAACGTTGCCCAATGGTGATAATACTAGTGCTAGATGGATTCAATTTAAAATTCCAGTTTCTCAACCAACTAATACCATTGGAAGCATTTCAGATTTTCGTTCTATTCGATTTATGAGAATGTTTATGACTGGTTTTAAGGAGCAAATTACCACTCGTTTTGGGTCACTAGATTTAGTTCGAGGTGAGTGGAGACGTTATGAAAATACATTGGATGTAAACGATACCGATCCATCGGATGACAGTACAGACTTTGACGTTATTGCATTAAATATTCAAGAAAACGGTGACAGAACACCTATTAAATATGTTACACCACCAGGAGTTGAGTTAGAACAATTGTATTATAATAACACTTTAATTCCTCAAAATGAGCAAGCACTAGCACTAAGAGCAACAGGTTCTGGTTTAGAACCAGGCGATTCTAGAGCAGTATTTAAAAATGTAAGTGTAGACATGCGTCAGTTTAAAAAATTGAAAATGTTTTTGCATGCAGAGGCTTTGCCCAATGATCCAGATCCATTAGTTGACGATGAAATGGTAGGTTTTATAAGATTTGGAAATGACTTTACAGATAACTTCTATCAAGTAGAAATGCCCTTAAAGGTAACTCAAGTTGGTGGTGTTACACCGGAATCAGTTTGGCCAGAAGAAAATTTTATGAATGTTTCGTTGGAACTTATTACTAGAATGAAAATTTTAGCTTTAAATCATGTTTACACACCAGGAGAAATTTATTATCCAGATGATGATGTAGCCGTGGTAGATGGTGATGGCGATCCTAAACTGCATTTGGGTATAAGAGGAAATCCAAACTTTGGGTTGGTGAGAACAATAATGCTTGGTATAAAAAATCAAACCAATGTTTTAAACACAACACAACATCCATTACTTCCTAAAAGAATAAAAGGTGAAGCATGGTTTAATGAAATGCGACTGGCCGAAATGGATAACAAAGGCGGTATGGCAGCTGTTGCTAATATGGATGCCAACCTTGCCGATTTTGCCAATGTTTCTGCAACAGGAAGATTAAGCACTATTGGTTTTGGTACATTAGAACAAGGTCCAAATGAAAGAAGTCGTGAAGATGTTTTACAATATAATGTTGTTACCAATATGAGTTTAGGAAAATTATTGCCCAAAAAATGGGGTGTTAATCTGCCTTTTAATTATGCGATTGGTGAAGAATTTATTACGCCCAAATATGATCCTTTCAATCAAGATATTGAACTAAAACAACTAATTGATGTAACTGCAGATGATGCCGAAAAAAGAAATCTTAAAAATCGTGCAATAGATTATACTAAGAGAAAAAGTATTAATTTTATTGGGGTTAAAAAAGAACGTGGCGAAAAACAAAAGCAACATTTCTATGATCCAGAAAATTTAACACTTTCTTATTCCTACAATCAAGTTGATAGACATAACTATGAACTTGAGAATTATACCGATCAACAAGTAAATACAACAGCAGACTATACTTTTGCTTTTCAACCTAAACCACTAGAACCTTTCAAAAAAGTTAAAACTTTTAAGAAAAGTAGTTATTGGAAATTGTTGAGTGATTTTAATTTTAATTACTTACCGACCAATGTTTCCTTTAGTTCCAATATCACTAGACAATTCAACAAGCAACAATTTAGACTTGTAGATGTAGAAGGAATAGGCCTTGATGCTCTATATCAAAGAAATTTCTTGTTTAATTATCAATACGGATTTAACTATAATCTTACCAAAGCACTAAAAATTAATTTTAGCGCTACTTCCAATAATATTGTTAGAAATTATCTAGACGAGAACAATGATCCTGATAATTCTTATACTATTTGGACAGATTACTGGAATATAGGAAGTTCTAATTTACACAACCAACAGATTACTGTTAATTATGATTTGCCAATAAATAAAATTCCATTTTTGAGTTTTGTTAAATCGGCATATACTTACACAGGAAATTATAGTTGGCAAAGGTCTTCATTGGCACTGTCTTCAATAACAGACCTAAATGGAATGGAATATAACTTGGGGAACACAATTCAAAATTCTGGAGCTCACAAGTTAAACACTCAATTCAATATGGATACATTCTATAAATATATTGGATTGGTTAAAAGTAAAAAAACAACAAAAACACTACAAACAGTACCGCCAAAACCAGGTGATAAAGTTGCCGCAGTAAAAGCTACACCAGCGAAAGACGCTAATGTTTTCCTAGACGGATTGATAGGTATTGTAACAAGTGTTAAAAATCTTCAAATTAATTATATTGAAAATCAAGGAACTGCTCTTCCGGGTTTCCTTCCTAGAGTAGGTTTCTTTGGAACGGCCAAGCCATCACTCGGATTTGCCTTTGGAGGACAAGACGATGTGAGATTTGAAGCAGCCAAAAACGGTTGGTTAACTAGCTATCCAGAATTCAATCAAAATTATACACAAGTACTTACGCGTACCTTAGAGTTTACAGCAAATCTAGATTTATTTCCAGATTTTAAGATAGACTTAAATGCTAATAGAACGTATGCCAATAATTATTCTGAACAATATGATGTAACTAATGGACAATACAATTCTAGATCACCTTATGATACAGGAAACTTTGCAATTTCTACAGTTTTAATAAAAACAGCTTTTAGTAATAGTGATGAGTTTGGTTCGTCTGCGTTTGACATGTTTAGAGAAAATCGCCTTACTATTGCTAATAGATTGGCAACTCAAAGAGGTATCGATTTATCAATACCAGCTAATATTGATGCAGATGGTTATCCTGTAGGTTATGGAAAAAGTAGCCAACAAGTTTTATTGCCATCATTTTTAGCAGCTTATACAGGTGCAAATGCTTCTGATGTTTCTTTAGGGATGTTTAGAAGTACTCCAATTCCTAACTGGAATGTAAAATATAATGGGTTAATGCGATACAAATTTTTTAAGGAGAAGTTTAAACGTTTTTCTTTACAACACAATTATAAAGCTTCTTATACTATTAATACCTTTAGATCAAGTTTTGATTACAACCAAAATCCTAACGGAAAAGACATAGGTGGTAATTATTATGCACAAACTATTGTAGGAAATGTCAATCTTGTTGAGCAATTTAATCCATTGATAAGAGTAGATTTTGAAACTAAAAGTTCCTTTAAGCTTTTGATGGAAATGAAAAAAGACAGAGCTTTATCACTTAGTTTTGATAACAATTTACTTACAGAAGTAAAAGGTATAGAATATGTAATAGGAACAGGTTATCGTTTTAAAGATGTTATATTTTCTACTCAGCTAGCAGACAGTCCAACAGGAATTATTAAAAGTGATATTAATTTGAAAATTGATTTCTCTTATAGAAACAATAAAACTATAGTTCGTTATCTAGATTATAATAACAATCAATTGGGTGGAGGTCAGAATATTTGGTCTGCCAAATTAACTGCCGATTACTCCTTTAGTAAAAACTTAACCGCCATTTTCTATTATGACCACTCGTTTTCTAAAGCCGTGATTTCTACATCGTTTCCATTAACAAATATTAGAGGCGGATTTACCTTGAGATATAATTTTGGAAATTAATTGAAATACTAATAAAAATCATTTTATAGATTTAAGAATAAACAATACATTTGACCTGAATTTTAAAACAACAAACATAATGAATATACCAACTAACTTAAAATACACAAAAGACCACGAATGGATATCTCTTGATGGTGATGTAGCAACAATCGGAATTACAGATTTTGCTCAAAGCGAACTAGGAGATATTGTTTATGTTGAGGTTGAAACGCTAGATCAAACATTAGAACGAGATGAGGTTTTTGGTACGGTAGAAGCCGTAAAAACAGTTTCAGATTTATTCTTACCTCTTTCAGGAGAAATTATAGAATTTAATGATGATCTAGAACGAAGTCCAGAAACTGTAAACTCTGATCCTTATGGAGCAGGTTGGATGGTAAAAGTTAAAGTTTCCGACTTGTCACAATGGGAAGATTTGCTAGATAACGAAGCTTACGGAGCTTTAATAGGTGCTTAAAAATAAAAAAACATTTCTGCCTTTAGCCATTCTTTGGACGTGTATTATCACGTTCCTAAGTCTAGTTTCATTTACTGCAGATGTAGGAAGTCAAATACATGTTCCTTATAAAGATAAATATGTTCATTTTGCCTTTTATTTTATTTTTGTTGTGTTTTGGGCTTCCTTCATTAATGGAAAATCCAATAACTCATTTACAAATTGTATAATTTTAATATTTGCAATTCAATATGGTGTTTTTATGGAGATTTGTCAAGGTACTTTACTACAACTAGAATGCCAGATATATTTGATATCTACGCCAATTCTTCAGGAGCAATAGTAGGATTGATTTTTATAACAATAGTACATAAAACCAAAAAAACCACTCAACTATGAGTGGTTTTTTTTGTAAAAAATTTAAAAAAACCATAAATTGGGTCTCTTTTTTAATTTAGATTTTTATTCTTTAATAATTTTTACTATTTTTTCTTGACCTTGGCTTGAGACTTTTACAAAGTAAATTCCTTTAGATAAGGAAGAAATATTAAGTTCTGTTTGTAAATCATTTATTTTTTTAGATAGTATATTTTGTCCTAAAATTGAAGTTAGTTCTATCGCATCAATTACAGATGAATTTGAAATTGTTAAACTATTTTTTACAGGATTTGGGTAATAATTAAAGTTGCTAAAAGCAAAGTTTTCTATTGACAAATTACTAACGACTGTTGTAGAAGCAGTGTTGGTTGTTATAGGAGCATTATAATCAAAATAAATACTTGCTGCATTTGGAATTACATTTCCTACAGCAATAGAAGCAATTGGTTTTACTTTATAAGTTACATAACCATGACTTAAAGGTTCATTTGTTGTTCCTGGCAAATAGATTCCTTCAAATAGAAATTCGTTGTGACCATTTTTGTTTTTTACTCTACAATTGTGGCTTGAAGTAATTAATTGAAACGTACTCCAGTCTAATTTTGGATCTAAATCGTTTAATACTTTTATATTAATTGCATCAGATGTTCCTACATTTTGAAAACGAATGGTATAATGTAAATATCCTTGTTGCGCTTGCGCGAGTGTAATAGTCGCGCCTTCATGAACTATAATGTCATTTGGATCTTGTGCGTTTACTACAGTTTGATTTACGGCACTTGAATTATCAATAGGAGTAGCGTCGGCAACAAGAGGTGTAATATTTCCCGAAAACGATACTACATTTCCTGAGTCTACCGTTGGTGGTGTTGCTACTAACAATTTTACATTATATATTTTTCTTTTTTCAAAAGGTGCTAATGAAGCAAAATTATAAGTTATAGTATTCAGTCCTATATTATTTGGCGATGGAGTGCTGCTTGAAAATGTCATTTTAGTATTGTCAAACTGAAAAGTAACTTGACCACTTAATGTTGTACTTCCATTATTTTTATATAAAATGTCGTAATAGGCAGGAAGTCCCGGAACTACGTTAAATCTTGGTATTAAAACAATCTCTAAATCATCAACATTTGTATTTGCCGTAATACAAAAATCGGGAGCAATTGTTGTTCCTGGAAGTGTGAAATTAAATACTTGTGTTGCTGGCGTAACCGTGAAATAGGATGGTAAATTGGTTACAGAAACCGTATTTGTTCCTACATCGCCAATAAGATAGTAATCACTTGCGCCATTATAATTGGTGTAACTTGTATAGGCATTTGAGTTATTATTATTTTTTATACTAATATTGTTTAAAAAAGGATCACTTGCATCGCAACCATTAGCATTGGCATCAAATTTTACTTTTCCTAAAATTCTATTTTTAAAAACTACTACATAAGCATAATTTACAGTACAATCGCTTAAATTTGTTGCGCGGCATATTTGATATGGAACAGGATAAGTTCCTTCCGAAACATTTCCTATTGCTATAGTTCCATTTGCATTGATTGAAAAACCAGCTGGAATGTTGAGTGGTGTGATTATAATATCATTAGAATTTAATGGACTTCCGTTTAACGTGTCATTAGTAAGAACACTTAACGTAGTTGTAGCGTTCGGATAGTTCACATCTAGATAATCATAATTTGCTACAAGCGAAGAAATTCCTGTTACTACAACTATTGCTGTAGCAGAACTGCATGTGCCAAATGGCGTTGTTTCACAAACACCATATTGAATTATATAAGTTCCTGGCGGAGTGCCTACTGGAACTGTAATTACGCCGTCTGATTGTAATGTCAAACCATTTGGAATACTTTGTGGATATACAAATGAATTGAATTGGTTTAACATTCCGTTACACTCAGAAAAATCATTGTTGAGTACACTCATTGTTGCTCCGCCAACAGTGTTATCAATTGGAGAAAAACTAAAATCATCAGGAGCTGCATACAAAAATCCCGGTACAATGCCTATTGTTGCAAAAGAAACATCACAATTATTTGGATTTGCAATTTCACACAATTGGTAGGTTAATGGATAATTTCCGGGCGCTAAAACTCCTGGTAAAATAAAGATATCACCATTCGGGTTTAAATTAATTCCAGGATAAGTATTTATTAACGTTACTACAACATTTGCTGGATGGATAATATTTCCAGGATTGGTGTAATAGGTTTGTAAAATAGCAGGAACACCATTTAGAGTATCAATAAATAATGGATTACCATTAGTTCCTAAGATATTCCCAACATAATATTGACAATTTGAAGTGGTAAAACTATCAGGATAAGTAATAAGTTCTGTATTTATAGTAACCACACCAGTATCGCAAGACGTTGGATTTCCAATTATACATATCTGATAAACAAGCACATAACTTCCTTGAGGCGTTCCTGCTGCAACATTAATGTTGGTTCCAGAAATGGTAACTCCAGGATTTGAAGAAGAAACGGTAGTGATACTTACATTACTTGCTAGTGCTTGGTTTCCGTTTAAGGTGTCATTTAGTAAAAAATTACCTGCAACTACATTGGTTGCGCCATAAACAACCTCAAAATTATCGTCAACAGCATTAATCTGTGCAAAAGTGTTGAAACTAGTTAAAATTGAGAATAAAAATAAAAGTGGTAGGTAGTGTTTTTTCATAAGTAAATATTTAATATTCAAATATATAAGTTTTTTATTTCAAATACAAACAATGATTGTAATAGTCAATAATTGCTTTTCCTTTAAGTAAAATATCGGCGCCAATAATTCCTTGAACAGGTTTAGCTTTGTATTGTTCTAACGCAGTATTTACATGCGATAAATCAAAAATAACCAAATGAAAATCAGTTTTTTTCCAACGCCCAAGTTGTAAAGTATTGTTCTTGGCTAATTGGGTAAACATTCCTGTTGCACCAGCTCCAGAAGCTCTTGTTTTAGATTTCCCAGCTTTAAGTTTAAACAATTCAATACTTTCAAACCCAACGCAACTATTACTTGCGCCAGTATCAAGAATAAAATTACCTTTAATACCATTGATGGTTGCCTTCAATAATAAATGTTGTGTTTTAGATACTTTAAAAGCTATTTTTCTATAACCTTCTTTCTTTAGAATTTCTTGAATTTTTTTCATGTTTAAGTCTTTTTTCATTTAGATCAAGTCGTGTTGCACCATGTAAATTACAGTTTATTGTTTCTTTTTCTTCGGGTAAACAAAAATAACAAAACTAAACCTAAAACGACTGTGCATCCAATAATTGAAATAAATAAATAAGTATTCGACGATGGTTTGTTTTCTAACGTTCCATAATAAACAAAAGCACTCCAATAATAAGGCGATTTTTTAGCGTTTGGAATTGATGAATCATCAAGAAAATCTAGTTTAGCTTGATGATTAGCATTAAAATAGGAATTGCCAGATTTAACATTTTTATAAAATCCTTGCATCACTACCGAAGTCGTGAAATCGTTTACCTTCCAGAGCGAAAATAGTAGATTTTGTGCTCCAGCAAATTGAAATCCTCTTGCAATACTCATCGCTCCTTCGCCTTTGTAGAGTTTTCCTAATCCAGTTTCACAGGCACTCAAAACCACTAAATCGGGATTGATATTAAGATTATAAAGTTCAGAATAATAAATCTCTTGGTCGTAAAATTTTATACTTGCAGGCTCAACAATATCGCCAGATGACGCATGTGTAGAAAGATGTAAAATAGCATAATTTAATGCCTCTTTTTCGAAATTTTTAAATGTTGCTTTTTCGTTATCTAAATAAATTCCTTTGAAACTCCTTTTCAAATTTTCTAATTCTTTTTTGGAAAATGTTAGCTCTAATGAAGAGTTTTCAAATATTGGAAAAATTCCCAAAACTGTTTCTTCCTTGTGTCTAAAAGTAGTTGTGTTTAAATAAAATGTAGCCGAATTTGTGTATCCAATAGCAAAATCCTTAAGCAAATAATGCATTTTTGAAAATTTGGTTGTCGAGCTTTTTTGTGATAGTAAGGCTTCAAACGGAATAAAATTTAAAATTCCATCCGGAATAATAATGAGATTTTTGTTGTGTTTATTATTAGGAAGTTTTAAGATATTATAAATAGCATTAGCCAACTCACAGTATGCTTTTGGGTTGTCTGTAATTGCATTTGCACTTTTAAAACAATTTAAAAAACTATAAAAAATCAATTTATCAGCGGCTTCTTGCTCAAAAACCTGAATTTTAATTGTGCGATTTTCTATCGTGAACGAATAAATTTTTTCGTTTCCATAAAAATAGTCAACCAATACTGCTTTATCTTTTTCTAGTTTAGAATACAATTCATTAATTTCAAACTCTTTTTTAGATTCTTTAGATTTTCCAAATTCTTTCAATTTCAATAAAAGCATCAATTCATTTTGCTTTTTTATGGCTTCATTAATCTTAGAAATATCTGCCGAAAATGTTTTTTGTTGTTCTTTAATAATGATTGTATTCCAGTTTTGAAGTTGCTCTAAGATGCGTTTTTCTGCTCTAGAAATATTCTTTTTTTCTTCTAAAGTTTGAAGTAACACTGCCGATTTTGTTTTTTCTTGTAAGCTAAAAGCACTTTCAATATAGCTTATTTTATTTTCTTTTAGATAAAGAGCATAGTAGATTTCTAAGCATTTCTCGGTTCGATTTCGGTTTCTAATTTGGGTGACTATTTTAGAATTTTCATAAACTATAAGCGATTGAAACAAGGCTTCAATATGAAACGAAAGTTGGTAACATTCTAATGCTTTTTTAGGCTGATTTTGTGCTAAATAAAGTATTGCTTGTAAGTCTAATGCATCCAATAATGTATTTTCTGCATAGAGCGAATTTTTTTTAGGAAGTATTGTTTTTTGTGATGAATAATTTGGAATCAGAATTTTAAAAACAGACTCAATACTAGCACTTGCTTCTTTTAATTTGTCTTGTTTTAGTAATAAAGTTGCTTCGTCATAATAAAACTGTGCCTTTTTTCGGGGTTGAATAGTTTCAATTTTTATAAATTCGGCTTTAGCTTTTTTTAAGTAAAATGCAGCTGCTTTTTTATCAGTATTGAATTTCAATTTTGATAAATTTAAATAAGAATTTGACAAAGAAGGTATTTGTGAAGCATCATTTTTTAGCAATGAAATAGAAGCTAAAAAACTATTTTCTGCATTTCTATAATCACTTTCTTCTGCTTGTATGGTGTTAGTTCTAAATAAATAATTGGCACCCAAGCTACTAAGTAAATTGCCTTTTTGTTGGGTAGATAATTTTTCGGTTTTTAGAGTTCGCTCGAGCAAATTAATTGCTTCGTTATCTCTTCCGGTATTTTGATAAACAACACATAAATTTACAACAGCAGCAATTTTTTCAATCTGATTTTTCTGTTTGTTTGCTATATAAAAATACTGTTTTATGGTGTTTTCAGCATTGTCATAATCGCCTATAATGGTGTAAAGAGTTCCTAATGGTTTTAAACAATTGTTAATGACTTCGTATTTATAAAACTTATTTTTTTCATACAATCGCCAAGCGTTTTCATAACTAGAAATTGCTTTTTTTGTGTTGCCTAATTGATTTTGATAGAATCCAAGATTGTTTTCTAAAGTAAAACAAGCAAGAGTTTCGGATGCTGTTTGTGGATGAAAAGTTTTTCGTTCTAATTCTAGTTTGGCTAAGTTTTGGGCACTAGGATTGGTTACAAAAGCTTCAATAGCATTGTAGATTTTGTTCTCTAAAGTAATCGATTTAACCTGAGAAAATAGCACTTGTGTAAATAGAAAAAGAAACGTTATTTTTCGCATAAGTTAAAACTTCCAAATGGCATAAAATTGCCAATAATTAAAGTCTTTTTCAAAGGTTTTATAATATCTTACACCTAGGCTTGGTCCAATTCTAGCAAAACCCAAAGTTACATCGGCAAATATACTTGTCTGTGTTTTTTTAAAGTTATCTGTTGTCGTTTTGGTAGTGTTTTTTTGCTCTAAATTAGGAAGTTCTTCTCCCGATGTTGTTGCATTAAAGGCATAATATTTTTTGGTTTTTTCTGTTTTTGTACTTTCGTTTACGGTTAATGAAAATTGTGGTCCAAGGCCAATTCCGATATAATTATTAATGTTATATCGCAAAGAAACCGGAACAATATCTATACTATTTTTTATAATTTTAGAATCGCTTGATTGTTGCGAAAAGCCGTCTGTTGCTATTGTACCGTTGCTTGTTGGAACACCAGGATTGAAGATTTCTTGAGTAAAAGGCGACATTTGTGTGGCGCTTGTGTTTTCCATATAACTGTAGTAAAGTTCTAATTGCCAGTAAAACCGATAGGATTTATAGGGACTAATTGTTGCTCCAACAAAATAACCATTGGTCTTCATTTTTGAATTTATAACTCCGCCTACTGAAGAAAAATCTTGAATACCAGAATACGAATTGTAGCCCATTTTTGCACCAATAGAAATTCCAGGTTTAAATCGGGTTGTGGCATAATTGGTTATTACAGGTTCGTTTTTGTCAAATATAATTGCGGTTTTACTTTTGGTTTTTACCTTGTGAAAATCCTTGGCAAACTTCATAGAATATTTTACAAATCCTTTGGTAGAATCGATGTCTTTAATGTTTTTTTGATTACTTCCTGGGATATAAATGTTTTTGAAAGTAAAATGTATTTGGTCTTTTTTAATAATTGTATCTAGGCAACTATAAGTCACTGTTTCGCCTTTTGGACAAATGGGGCATTTGGGATAAGAATCAACAATTTTTAGAGTTTTTTTATCAAACATTTCAGGAATATCTGTTTCCAATCGAATCATTTTTGCTGGACCTTCGCCATTATTCTGAAATTTAGTTTTAAAATTTATTGTTTTAAATCTAACCGTTCTGTAATTCATCGATGTGGCATTGCTCGACATTTTATTTGGATCGTGCGAGGTTACAATTTCCATTTCGAGGGTTTTCTTTTTGTGGTTTTTATAATTTCTGTCCGGAATATAAACACCTCTCATTCTAACTGTTGCGCTAGTATCTTTAATCATCTGTGGTGTGGTTTTAAATGTAAAAAAAACGGTACGTGTTTCTTTGGCATTCATTCCGTCAAATTCTAAAATTTTAGTATCTGAAAATAATGATTTGCTTTCTAAAAGTGTCATTTCTAAATTTTCGTCATCAATAGAAATTGGTTTTTTTACAACCGAATAATCATTTGCACAAGCAATATTTTGAGATGCATTATTTTTATCATCAACAAAGACAATTGTGTTTTCTTGAATTTCTCTTTCTCCAAAGTGCGTGCGAGTTTCTAGCAATTCAAAGCTTTTATTTTTAAATTCTTTGTCGTTATAAAACAAATATAATTTACCATTTGCAGTATAATCTAGATTGTTTTGATAGCTTATTGCAACTACCATTTCCTCATCGGCAACAGGTTCTCGGTTGTTAAAAACCACTACAGAAGTGGTATCTGACAAGGAAGCAATTTCCGAAAAATTGGTAGTAGTGATTTCGGTTACGGCTACAATTTTGGGTCTAGTAGTAGGTGGTTTTCCGTTGTCATAATTGTTGGTAACCGATAGATTCACTTTGTAATCGGCTTTCTTTTTATACACTTTTTTAGGTTCTTTTTGTTTACTGTAACTGCCATCGCCAAATTCCCAAAAATAACTATAACTTGCTGGTGGTGCGCCTGCCATTTGATTTAGTAAAGGAGCTTGCGATTTAAACACAACCTCATTTCCTTTTCTTTCATAACCAATTGTAGCTTTACGAGTTACCGTATCTTTTGTTTTGGTTTGCGAAAACATAAACGAAGTCATTAAAAGTAGGAGTAAAGCTAGTTTTTTCATAGTAAGAGGGTTGGTTTGGAATTATAAAAATAGGAAAAAGTGGTGAATAATAACTATTTTATCACGGAAAGCTCATTTTTAATGGATTTAAAATAGAAAACCTCAAGATGGTCTTGAGGTTTTCTGGAAAACTAACCTAAACAAAATGTTTTATATTATTGTGGATAAAGAATAACTGCTGTTTTGGTTATTAATCTTTTAACTGATATCCAAATTGGTATCCAGTTAATGGACTAGTAACATTAGGAGTGACAACTCCAGAAGCTGGTGTTAAGTCAATTGTTGTAAAAGTAAATGTGTTCAAGCCAAATCCGTCGGCACTAAAAATATAATAATATTCTGTATTATAATCTAATATTGATGCAATTCTGGTGCTATTTGAAACATAAGTTAATGGTGCAATGGTTGATTCTACCGCAGTTGCTTCGTTAATACGGACAAGTTCATTTGCTGTTGCAGTTTTTCTTACTACATATAAACTGTTATTACATGCTGACAACGGATTTGGATTGTTAACATATTCTAATCCTTGAAAATCAGCTGTTGTTAATGTATAAGATGCAGCAATTAATCCTGAGCCAGTTGTGTCAATTTTATATAAAACAGAACTGCTAATAACATATAAAAAGTTACCATTAAATGTCATATTTGAAACTCCTGCTGTGGGTAAAAGCGAAATTGGTGTAAATGATGTGATTGGATTCATAGTAAAAATGTCGTATTCTTTTAAAATATGATTTTTAACCATAAAGAATCTTCCGTTTACAAACTCCATAGCTTGAATGTTTGTGATAGGGAATTCAATCGGAAGTGGAGTAGTTGAAGACGATGCGTCGTAAACTACAACTCTTTCACCAGTAGAAACTACATATCTTTTTGCTCCTTGAATGATATTTCTGCAATATGCTGAACATTGTTTGGTCATTGTTGTTTGACCCAGTGAGGCAGGCAAATAAGTATCAGTTCTTTTCAATCCAGCTGGAGCAGTTCCGAAGGCTTCAGTTAAATCCCATACATTACATGAATTTATTGGTGCGTTTTGTGTTCGAATATACAAATGATTAAAAGTATCTGGAACTACTGGAACTGTAATTGGATCGGATGATGAGTCGCAGCCAACAGATGTAATTCCTAGCAGAATGAAGATTCCAAATTTTTGAATACTTTTTGTAGTCATGATGTTAAAATTTGTTTTTGCGATTTTTTTAATAGTTGTTTTCATAATTTTTAAATTTTTATTGTTTATGATATTATATCAATTGAGTTTTAAATTTGTTACCTATATTTTAAAATTATTTTTTATATTTTTAATTAAATTAAATTTCAAGCGTTTTAATTTTTGAAAACAAATCCTCTGTCAACTCTAGTTTCGTTACTGTAAATCATATCCGTTGTTTAACGGTATTTTACTTTTTATAAAAATTGGATTATAGAATAGAAAACCTCAAGATGGTCTTGAGGTTTTCTGGAAAACTAACCTAAACAAAATGATTTTATATGTTATATAACTAAGGATTACAAATTTATCATCGGATAGAAGTGGTATTGATTTTTTTATCTGATTATTATGTAAATTTAAAATTCACAAATACCATTAACGCAGTGCATTCCTGATGGGCAAGCTACATTTTGTGAACATATAATTCGTGCTATTGGTGTATTTGTTGTAGTCTGATTAGTATTAGTAAGGTTTAATGCTATACAGCTAACTCTCGTTCTATTATATGTAAATTGATATGTTGAAGTACTTCCTAAAGGAAATATCTCATTCCCATTACATATAAATTTAATTTTATAGTTACCACTTGAATAGCCCATATTATTATTGTTGAACAAATAATCAGTATTTAATGCTATTTGATTTAAAGCCATAGTTTCTAAATATGCATTATTTTTAAAAATTTGGATTGTAGTTCCTAAAGGTGGAGGTGAAGTAAATCTAATTTTAAATATTTTATTTCCTGAATACTTTGCTGTATGTTGTGGTCCATTTACTCTATAATGACATTCATTGTTAATATTTGCTGAAAATGGAGTGTTTTGTGTTGTAGAAATATTAACTCTAAAAGCACCTAGTGCACAGGATTCTCCATTTTGTCCTGATGAAATACCACTTTTACAATTTGAGTAAACAGTAATGGTATTAATACCTATTTGTAATCCTCCAACGTATAAATAATTATTAGAAAGTCCACTAAAATAGTTGCCAGATACAGGTAAGATATTTGAATTTTGAATTACAATATCGGTTTTAGCAGAAGTTGTAACGCAATAATTAGGCATTCCTGTTACCAATGGTTTACAGACAACATTTTGATCAATATTAATATTTCCAGAAAATGAAAGAACCCCAAGTGGTAAAACTATGTTTGGAATTATTGTTGGTGATGAAGCATTACTTGAGTAATAAATCACACCATTTATCTTTAAACCTGCCTGTGGATTATTAGTTAAATTACATCCGCAATTGTAATTAGCTGGTTGTGAAATACAGTAAGTTATTTTCAAAAAGAAAATTAATATTATAATTATTCTTATTTTTCTCATAATTTCTATTTTTAATTATTTATTTTAAGTCAATTAATACAACCAGAACCATGGCATCTATAACAATACACATTATGGCAATCCTGTTCCGTAATATTCAACCCAATTCCAAATCCACCATAATTGGAGTAACTTGCTTTTAAATTTATAGCCACTTTTTTTAAATTGGCTACATTTACAATTACTGCAGGACTATAAACAAAACTCATTGATTTAGATTTAATCTCTGCACTAGGCGTAGATTGTCCCAGAAAATACTGAACACTTTGTTGATTACCAATTACAACACCTGCTTTAAAGTCGAACCACATTAAAGGCAATTTTTTAATTTGCGATT
>NZ_JAYWFT010000114.1:0-10262 GCF_043778725.1 Flavobacterium sp.
CTTCTATATAAAAAATTTTATATTCTCAAAATTGCTCTGTTGAGGTTTAAACGACTATTATAAAATAATAAAATAGTCCGTTTCTCTGGGTTTAAACAACTATCCTCATAAAAAGAGTTTATTTAATTATTTATTTTAATTCATCTAAACTTTTATGCTGGTTTATATAACCACGAACTATGGAAGATTATAAAATTTTTTATATAGAAGCTTTGAATATTTATTTCTTTACTAAATCAAATTTAAATAGCAGAATTAAAACAGCAAAAACAAATGCTATTAACGAATATTTAGCTAGTAAAGGCTTATCCCCAAGCAAGATTTTAACCCCACATATTTTTACGGAAAATATTACTTCTACAAGAACAGGAGTTATCAACAGGATTAAGGAATTAAATCCAGAATATAAACCCGTAAACAAGTCTCTCAACAATGTTAAAAGGAATGATTTTAATAATACACATATCGTTAAATGCAATATTTGTGATAAGGACGTAAAATATTTTTCAGCAAAAGCTCATTTTAGCACTAGAAAACATAGATTATTTAGCGAGGCTATTAATAGTTTTAACCAAGAAAGTTTTGAAAAAAGTGTTATTAACGGATTCTGTGTTTGTTGTTCTACGCCTGTGGAAAATCTAGAAGAGCATGTCAAAGCAGAAAGTCATTACAGAAACTATATTGCGGGATTGGTCAACAAAAAAATAAAAAAATAACCCTTAATTAGTGAAATAAGTAATAGTGGTAGAACTCCATCCATCAAAATTACCAGCGTCGGCATCAAAACGAGTTGATTCTTGGGGGTCTTTAATGATTTCAACATTTCCAGCATTAACGTTTCCAATAATATCTCCACCAATTTTAAAAATACCAACTTGATTAATTATATTAGTACCGCTACCAGATTGTTGATAAATCATTATAGGACAAGAAACTTCAAAAGCAGGTCTCAAATCAGCTGGTAATAAGCCTGCAGGAATCTGCGTTTCAAATCCAGGAGGGCTACCAATAATATTGCCTTGAAATAAGGTTTTTCTCAAAGTTAGATTAACGAATTTCCCAATTTTCTGGTAATTAAAATCAATATCAACAGTAGTGCCATTAGGGTTTGTATCATTAGTTGATAAAGTTAAAACAAAAAATTCATTAGTAATCGCCATACCACTATCGTTAAGCGCTCCCTTATTACCAAAAACAGGAATATTTCCCGCAATAGGTGAAACTATATTATCAACGCTAGCAACAGCCCTATCACGATATTGTAAAACATTAAAATTATTAACCCACAAGTCGCTATCGTTATTTTTTGTAGCATTTTGAGTAAATTTAAGTCCGCTATGCAAAGTAGTAGTAGGGTAAATATCGCAATTCAAATCTATATATCCTACAGACGAATATCCTAAGCTAATATTTCTAAAATCAGGATTAAAAGCACGTCTCTCGCCAATTCCCAAAGTAGTCTTATTAGTATAAAACTGTTCGTCAGAGCCACCGCTATCCAAAGAAACATCACTTTCCACGAGTTTTCCATCAAAAGATTTAATCAACTTATTACTGCTATAAGAAGGTAAAAGGGAATCCGTATTCAGCAAGTCAAAATAGCTGGTTGAGTAATTCAAAAAGACACTATTCATTATATAAGTCCAATAAAGAAAATTTTTTAATTTATATTTTTAATCGCTAAGTTCAATAAGACAGGTTTTGCAGCATTCGCTTTTCATAGTTATGTTTTTCATCAATAAAGTTTGCCATACATTTAGCAAAAGTCCCATAATAATTCCAATCAAAGAAGTTATATTGAGTGCGTCGTTTTCAAAGCTAGAAGTAGAATTCATTTTATATATGAAAGATAAACTTAAAAAAAATTTTTAAAATTACCAAAGCATTTTAGCGCTAAACCATCCACTGCTATATTTATAGTTTTTATCTTTTGAGTGCCTAGCCAAGTAAAGCATTCTTCTTTTTTTATCTCCATGATTCAAGTGAGAATAATTGCCTATTTTATCGTGGTATTGCTCATAGTTTTTATCGCCAAATGCTACTTTAATAACGCTTCCCGTAATTTTGTTTTCAAGGATAGCATTGTATTTTTTTGAGCCGGGGTGAGTTTCATAACCTTTCAAAATATATTTATCAGGATTTTCTAGACGAACCATATAGTATCAATAATAAAATCTCCAAAAAATAAATTTACTTGGATTTAGCGAGGCTTTTAATAAGACTGGTTTCAGTGCCTATCATTTGTTCGTTATTCAATTGCTTTATTTTGTAGTAATCAACGCTTTTAAATTTATCGCCGCCCTTAGTATTCAAATGGGTAGAAGTTCCAATCATATTTTGATAACCACCATCTTTCAAAACTACATCAGCGGAACTATTAGGCTTATTAATAGGGAAACTACTCAAAAACTTTCTATCGTCTCTAATAGGGATTTGGTGAGTGGGGACTCTAACAGAAGGATTGGATAAAAGTCCATTTAGAGCGGGTTGCTGCATACGACTCATAGAATTCGTAACAAAATCAGGAAGAGCACCTTTATTATACATTACAGAGTCATATTGTTCTTTCGTCATGTAAGCCTTAATATATTCCGGCAAGCCTTCGTAGGTTTTATAAGCTGTTTGAAAGTTCATTATATTGGGTAAAGTTTTATCTGTATAATTATTATTTATTGGAGTAGTTGGAAGTCCTAAAACTTGGGTATCCAAAGGAGTTGGTATAACAGGCTCAATCAAAGTATTATCTGTTGGTCTAGCAGTGTTAAAATCGGCTGTTGGTAGTCCAGTTGTAATTGTTACAGGAGTAGTTATTAAAGGTGGTGGAGTGTTTATCGGAGTAGAAACAATAAAATCTAGAACAAATTCACCAGGAGTAATCTCATTATTCATCAATTTTTGCAACTCTTCATCAGAAACTTTTTGAACCACCGTAAGCAATTCTCCAAGACTAGTCTCATTAGGAACAATACCATCTTTTTTCATTTTTTCAAGAGCTAAATCCATTTCTTCGGGACTAGAAACACCCAATATTTTTTGTAATTCTTTAACTTTTGATTTTTTTTTAGCTTCATCATCGGCAATACTAGAAAAATACCAAAGAGCTAACGAGCCAGCTGCTAATATAGTAATGCCAACTAAGCCAGCTATCGCCAAAATCCTACCGCCTTCCATAGCATTATTTTTAAAAGTTCCGGTAGGTTCAGGAATATCCATAATAACATTATCAACAATCGGGATAGGTCTAGGAAAATTATTAACACGAGGTGTGAAAACGCTAATATCATTATTGCCTACATTAGAAGCCACTTGTCGCATAATCCGGCTTACATAATCTCTATCCAAATCATTATCCATTGACTTGTATACGTTGTTATAATATCCACTTGGAATGGGTGTGCCTTGTCTCATATTTAAATTAGCAACCTCGGCAAACATTAAAAATTGTGCGTAAAGTTCTGGTCTATTAGTAATATCAATAACGACGTCACCTTCATCATCACCCGCTATCATGTCCATCAAATCATTATTTTCTTCCACTGTAAGATTTTCAGTAATTTGTGTAATCCTTTCCTTAGCTTCTTCAATCACTGCATCAATTCTTTCTTCTTTCTCATCTTCGCCAATCTCAGTGTCTTTTTGAATTTCTCTTATCTGGGCTATTTCAGGGGCAATAATAGCATTACCAATTTCTTGAATATTCTCAACACTTAACTGTTCTCTAACAACAGCTACCACATCACCAACTCCAAAAGTTGTAGCAACTCCTTTTTTACCTCCGGAAGTCCTAGCACCTAAACTATAAACATTTTGACGATTGCCAGTTTCTCTTGATTTTTTAACTCTTTCTTTCATTTCTGCGACTGCTTTATCAAACTCTGCTTTTTTCTTTTTGGTTAAGGCGGTGTAATTAAAATTAGGATTTCTTTTAATGTTTCCATGAGGTTTTACAGGTACTTTCCTTTTATTATCCAATTCTTCCATAATATTATCAAAATCTTTTTTCAATTTATCTTCCGCTTCCTTGCTAAGTTCTTGTTTAAATTGTTGCCATAATCTCTGCCTACCTCTCGTAGCCATTGTAGTTTCAGAAATAGCGCCTAGATAATCATCAAAAGTTGGTCTTTCACCGGTTAAATATATTTTTTCCAAATGCTTTTTCAATTTCAATGTTTTATTAGCCACTTCATTACCAATACGCTTTTTGGCTATTTTCAAAAAATTATTATATGAGCTTTTAATTTGTTTCAGTTTATTATCAGAAATCGTGCCATCGTCCAATTCTTTCACTAATTTTCTTACTCTTGTTTCCGCCAAAGGTTTATCACTAATAGAATTATCAGCATTTCTCAACAAATTTTTAAAATCGTCAAAGCTCGGATAATCACCATCTAATTCATGGCTAGCTAAAAAATAGTTTATCATTAAATCATCAGAGGGTTCCATATTAATTATACTTAATAAAATATAATTTTCCTAGATTATAAACAAAATGATTAACTCTGTTCTTCCACCAGTGAATAACGACATTTACAATTATCCGTCCTCAGAGCCTCAAAGAATAACTCTAAGACAGCCAAATTCGGCAGTGATTTCTTTGGATACATATGACGCACAAAAAGATTTTGACAAATTCACATTCTCAGGTAATAGACTAGTTTTGGGAGGAATGAAAAGATTTTCAGCAACAGATTTAAACATTTTTTGGAGTGGATTAAACGTAAATTCAACAAACTCTCTTCTAAGGTTTTCTTATGGCGCATTTAGTTTTGAAACAACAGTCCCCCATGGATCATATAATACTCCAAAAAAATTAATGGACGCGCTAGCAAAAGCAATGAATATTGAATTAGGATCCAACGAAATTTCATGGGAAGACGACGCATTAATTCCAGGATTTGGCGCATTGAATTCTTCTAATTTGGACTTCTTTTTTCTAGATTGCCCGGCAGTTAAAAATGGTAAATATTTATGGAATTTGCAGCTCAAGCCTCCCACAACAACTTTAACAATAGGTCAAGTAGGATTGGTTTATTCTCGCTGGATTGACGTGATTAGTGAAGGGCTTACTCAATATGTTAAAAATCCAAATACGTCTTCGTCAAGCTCTTCATTTCCCACGCCTGGCAATCTTGTAGGAAGGTTTAACTCTCCACTTTCTTATGATGGGGGTTTTAGGGAAATATCTAGAAGAATCCAAGCATTCCAAAACTTTGAAATTACGAATGATTTGCAGACACTTGACATAAGCTTTCGCGACGAATGGGGAAATCCTTTATTCCTACAACAAAACAATGACATTTCGCTTGATATTTATTACGAATGCTAAAAGCGTCAAGCCGCTTAACCACGTAACCAAAAAAGCGTCAAGCCGCTTAACCACGTAACCAAATAAAAGAAGAAAAAAGAAAAAAGCAATTTAAAACTCACACATTTCACTATCATTATTAATTTTTTTAATTTCGCACAAAACCCATTCCTCAATAATTTCTGCCTTTTCTTTTTTTGTTTTTGCTGCTTTAATCCTATCCATTATTTTTCCTTGCTTAACTAATAGAACACTAGCTTGCATAACTTGCGTCGCGGATGGCATAGAAGGCTGCTGGCTCAACAAATTTAATTGGGTTAGCAATGACATTTATTATATTATTACAAAAACATATTTTCCTCTTATATTAAATAAATAGATGAAACGACAGATTATTTTATACTCTTGCAAGAAATTTAATGAAACAGGCGCAGGGACTTATTCAAGGTCTATTGAAATACCGCCAGATAGCACGCAAGAAGAGATTATTGACTTGATTAAAAGCGTAAAAGAAGCTCAAAAAAGAGAGAATGAAGAATATAGAAGAAATAAAAAGATTGAAGACTATGAAAGGCTCATGAGTAAAATCCCGGAACAAGTTGCTAGCGACTCTAATTACACCATTTCAAAAAGTTTAAAAGCTTGCGTAACCCACAAAGCGGGTCTAATGCTCGTCAAACCTTCACTAATTCTTGACAAAGGAACAGGAAACACGTTATTCATTGTAGGCTCGTCCAAGGCTGGAAAAAGTTATGCATTGATTAAAGTTTATGAAGAATACTATAAAGAAGATTCCAAGACTATTTCTATTCTTTTTACAGATAGTCCGCAAAGTCCTCATTATAAGCAGTTGAAAAAAAGAGGATTGATTGTTTGCCCGGAAGGTGGTTTTAACGATGACTCCAAAAGTTTTATTACAAAGATTAAAGGCTTGCAATCCAAGTTTGATAATCCGGTTAGGTTTCTACTCATGTTTGATGATGTTCTTAATTTACGTTATTCTGACATAATTCAAAAAGCATTGCTAATTTATAGAAACTCTTACATTTCCACCATAATCTCTATCCAATATCCGAATCTACTCAACAAATCTATGCGTGCCAATGTAAATAATATTTTTCTATTCCGGTTTAACAGCGACGAAACCATTGAAGTAGCTATTAGGGCTTTTTGCGGAAGTTATGAACCATTTTTAAGCATTTCTAGCATGGAACAAAAGATTAAGAAATATAAAGAGCTAACAATGGATCACCAGTTTATCTATGTAAATCCTGCAAACAACTCAATCTCAATATGCAAATTTAGTTAATTTATTTTTAAGAAAAAGTTTGCGCTTCTATTATAACATGCAAGATTTGAAAGTAAAATATTTATCAAACAAACGTACGCTTTTATCCGTGCCTGGAACTTTGAAAACAGATGCCTACTTTACAGAACAAGATAGTACGGTTCATTTAACGGAACTTACCAGCAACCTTGGGCGATATGTTTCAAGTCTTACTAGCTCGCAATTTGGTGCAACTTCTCAAGTAATCGTGCCTAACAATGATATTCTAGGTGAAACTTATTTGCACTTGACTTTACCAACAAATCCAGGAGTAGGAACAACTACCGCTGCGAATTATCTAGCTCCTCTAGGTTGGGGATGGTCTGCTATTAAATCAATCTCATATCTTTGGGGTGCTTCAAACGTAGCTCAAATCTCAATTAGTGGAAAATCGTTATGGGCGGTTGCTTTGGCTCAATGCGATACCTCTGAAAAAAGAAGTCAATTATGCTATCTTGGTGGTGCTGCTCTTCCTTCTAGAAAAACTGATGACGCCGAAAACTTGGATGTTGAAGGAATTGGATCAGATGCTTATATTCCTCTTGCTCTTCCTTGGTCTGTTTTGAGTAATAATGGAAAGATTGGTTTTGATACTTCACTTCTCAACTCTCCTATCACTATCCAAATACAGTTTGCTCCTGCTTCCGAATTTCTTCAATGGTCTAGTACCGCCGCAGGCACTGTTCTCGCGAATATTCCAAGCTCATTTGATAATGCTGAAATTGTAGTTAGACAGCACATGTTTTCTGATCGCAGTCAATCTCTTAAATTTGAAATGCAAAATAATCCTACAAACATTTATCACTATCCTTTCAAACATTTCCAAAGTTTCCAAAAAGATTTTTCTGCTACTACTGGTGTAGATTCTCAAGTCCAACTTACAAATTTTATTAATGCTGATTTGATTGGTATGGTTATTTATGTAGTGGAGACTGCAAAGCTTAAAGGTGGTTCTACTGTTGCACCTACTGAGGGTGATCGTTTTAAACTTAATCCTCTTGATATTTCTTTACCTTACGATGTTAAGCTACTCTTCAACGGACAAGTCTTGTATAATTCTCCTGGAAAACTTTACCTTTTGCAAAATTGTGCTGGTCTTAATGGAAGCGGTTCTTATTATTCCTCAAAATTATCTAAGCAACCTGATGTTGGAAATGATGGTGTTTTAAGCACTTTTAGTCGTCTCCCCATTATTCGTGATATGATTTTTATTGACTTTTCTAGAAAGCATTCTTTGAGTTTTGATAATGAATTTGCCAACACTTTCCGTATCGCTCAACAAACTCTTGACTTGACTATGAAACTACCAAAAGGCGAATATACTCTCTTTGCTACATATGTATACAATGGTGTTAATGCGGTTCAACAAGGCTCTTCCAACTTGTATTTTGACTAGTTTGCGTCAAGCCTCTTCACAGTTGGTGGAAAAAAAGAAAAAAATTTTTTTGGGTTGGTTTTTTAAATTTCGTAATTATCTGCTAGAATGGATTGCTGCAACATAAGGATTGCTGTATCACGATCCAATGACTGCTCTTTGGCTTCATGGAATTTAATCTCTTGAAGAATTAGTGTTTGCGTTCTGTATTTCAAAATCATGTATAAAGCGTTGGCTCTACTAACCGAAATACTCATAGCGTCTGCAATTTCTTGCCTTTTCATTCCCCATCTAATCATAGTTTGAAAATTATCATACTCATCTTGGAAACACATTATATTTGTAGTTTTTATTTTTTTAAAATATTTATCATATATATAACATAATGTCTGGCTCTGTATTTCCAAGTTATGGCGCAAGCTATTTTGATCTACTCTCTCAAAGAATTGACGATAATGAAGCCGAAATTACCGATGTAGATTTTGCTAAACTTACTAGGCCTGATCCGATTATTCCTAATGGCTTGTTGTATGTTTCTGATTTTGACGGCAATACTAAAAGTTCTACAATTCTATGTCAAAGCAACAATGCGCTTCAATCTGTTAAATGCGTTCAACTAAAAACTTCCACTGTTAATCCTGCTACTCAAATCCCTGAATTATCCGGGCAAGACGCTTCTACTGTTTGGCTTTCAAGTGCTAACGGTCATTTGTATAGAGGTGCTGTTGATTTGGAAACCACTGGATCCGGGGATATTTCTGGTCCGGCAAGCTCTTCATCCAATTCTATCGCCATTTTTAACGGTATTACGGGTAAAGTAATAAAAGAAAGCAGTATTAGCGCGCTAGGAAGTTCTTTAACTTATCCAACAATTTCTGGAACAACTGATTTGCTGATTGTAGGCAATAGTATCTTTTCATACAACCCTATTGAGCCTTTTATAAAATTGGGAAATCGCCTAAATCCGACTAGTGAAACTAATGCGATTATTATGGGGGATGGCATTGGAGGCAATTCTTTTCAAGGCGATAAACATATCATTTTGGGGAATAACAGTTGTGTTTCTGCAAACAATAAAAACAGCTTGATTTGCCTTGGTAGCGGAAGTATGGTGAGTGCATTTGGTAATGACGCTATTTGTCTGGGGCATGATAGTCTTTCTCGCGCTGGAACTAAGCAAATAATTGTTGGAGATAATACGTATAACAGCAGCGGTATTTCTGGGGCAAACGTCGTCATGCTGGGTCATAATATAATGTCAAACTCTGGCGGAAACGGGACTAATAGCGTAGTCGTGGGAAATGATACAATTAGCGTTGGTGGATCTAGCTCTAGTGTTATCGTTGGAAGTAATACACTGCCTATTGCAACAGGATTTAGTAATGGTAGCACTATCATTGGAAGGGGTAATTTTCCTAGCGTAACAAACGGTATTTCTGCTAGCGTTATTATTGGAAATGGTCTGGGAGTTGGAATGACTTCTGGCTGTTCTTCTTGTTTGTGGATTGACGCCGAAGGAGTTAGTAATGAAGTTAATACGCTTAGATTAGGGACTTTGAAAACCTCATGCTATATTTCTGGGATTTATTCTGCAATTGCTGCTTCCTCCACTCAAAAAACTGTAAAAATGAATAGCGACGGAAGACTTGTAGCGAGTTATGAAGCACGTCCATTTGGATCTCATTCTATTTCTGGCTCTAATCTTGCAGCTATTAATGTGCCTACTTATACCGTTGCAACTACTAATCCAAGCACTGGGAAAATCGTTATGGGAGTCGCGCCTACTTCTAATTTTAGTTCTGACGGTTTGTTTGTTTCTGGATTGACTGTGGGGAGTTTTAGATATACTGGTGGTGCTGCTCTTGCAAGAATTACTTTGAGTATTGGTTTGACTTATTCTGGAACTACTTCAAGTTTGCTAAATGTTTACTTGTTGAAAAATAATGTATTCGTCCCTAATAGCTTGTGCGCTGGAACACTCTTTATTGGTAATACAAACTCGCCTAGCTTTATGGTTTCATTGCTCGCTAATGATCTTTTGGAAATTGGTTTTACGACTATTGGAACAGGCGCGGGAATTATTAGTGTTTATAACGAGAATAGATTTATTGAGATTGTTGGCTAATACTTTTTTGTTCTTTACTCCGCTAGAACCATATAGTGGTTTACGCAAATTGAAAACACCTATCAAACTTAGTTTTTGTAAATACGCGTCCTTTCTCATCGTAATCAAATCTAGTTTTACCAGCGCATAA
>NZ_JAYWFT010000115.1:0-28748 GCF_043778725.1 Flavobacterium sp.
CCGATAGCGCGGATTTGCAATCCGTGCCCACAATCAATGTTAAAACAAATCTAACAAAATAACCTCTAAATCATTCTCTAAACCTGCATAATTTCTGGCTGAACTAAAATAACAATCCTCTGGTAAAGAAACGATTTTATCTTTTACAGGATTGTTATAAATATAATTAACTTTTTGTTTCATAAACCAATTTGTTTCAACAAGCTTTGCATGATAACCCTCTTGCCACACTTTGTGATTTTGATCTCTTTTTAAATGTTCCCATGCTTTTTGAAAATAATTTAACATCCATCCTCTTCTGCTTTATGGCTCTTTTTGAATTTTATCTAGAATAGTTTTAGAAGTAAATTCTTTAAAATCATGAATTAAATTGGACAATTTACCATCTTCTTATTGAATAATCATGTGTATATGATTACTCATTATTACATAACTAAACAAAATCATACCTTTGTTTTTTATATAAAAATCAAAACATTCAATAACAACATCTCGAAAATTCTTTCTCGAAAAAAACATCAACCCAATCTACAATTGTTGCTGTTAAAAAATGAGGAATGATTGATCTCTTATTACATAACCTTCTTTGCTGAATTTAAATTTTATCAAATATAAAAAAATTCCGCAAAGTCAGGAGACATTTGCGGAGCTTTTCACAGGAACTCTCTATGGAGATGGTTAATTTGAATAATTATTTTTATAAATTTTTATATTTAAGTCCTTTTAAATCATCTGTTTCATAAAGCTCATAACCAGGTTCTGTACAAATTTTAACTAAAGGAAAGTATATTTTACATCTTCTAAAATCTAAATAATTCCCTTTTCGCTCTAATGGCGGAGGTTCACTAACCCAAACAAGTTTAAACTTGTAAGTATTGTTTACTTTTATATTTTCTACATTTGAGCTTTTAATTTCCTTTTTTGAAATTATTTTATGACCTATATGATCTATTAAAGTCTCGGCATAAACAATATAATAACTTTCAATAGAATCTATATTTGTAATTCTACACGCAACACTTTCTATTTTAAAACCATCCTCATTTTTAGTGTTTAACTTTGATGTTTTACATCCAAAAAAGAGGATAATAAACAATATCAAATTCTTCATAGGTAATTAGTTTTGTACATAAGTTAATATGTTGGAATTCTGTGAAAATGTATTTTGAGCTAATAAACAAACTTACAAATATTTTGTTCTCTATTATCTTCAATTTCCTTTTTGTAGCAATAACTTTTTAAAGAGAAGTAAGCAAATCCTAAAAAAAACAATAAGAATGTTTTAGAAATTTTGTTAATCACAATTTTTCATTTGCATTTTATAAAATCTAAATAACGTAATTAATGTTGAACAAAAATATAATAAATCTATGGATAATATTGATTTTGGTAACAACAAAAAAAACCTCGTTTCAATTAAGAAACGAGGTTTGCTATTTAAAAACTCAACAGGTCATTAAACCGAGTGGTTCGGGTTAAATCCGTCTTCGCTTAATTCTTTATGGTCATAATCGGCAATCATTTCTGCTTCATAATCTACTTTTTCTCCTTTAGAGAATTTAGCCACTATTTTTTCCATAATTTCATAGATAACAGGAACTACAATTAAGGTTAAGAATAAAGAAGATATTAATCCGCCAATAATTACCCAAGCCAAACCATTTTTCCACTCAGCTCCAGCTCCAGATGCTAATGCAATTGGAAACATACCAAAAACCATCGCAATTGTTGTCATCAAGATTGGACGCAACCTTGCATGATTGGCTTGAATTAATGCTGTTCTAATAGTTTCGCCAGCTTTACGGCGTTGATTGGTATAATCTACAAGCATAATGGCATTTTTACAAACCAAACCAATAAGCATGATTACTCCAAGAATGGTAAAGATATTCAATGTATTATTAGTTAAAGCCAAAGCTAACATGGCGCCAATAAACGAAAGCGGAATAGCGAACAATACCACAAACGGATGTATAAAACTGTCATACAAAGAAACCATTACAAGATAAACCAAGATAATTGCTGCCAACAATGCAATTCCTAATGTTCCAAAACCTTCACTTTGATTTTCTTGATCGCCACCCCAAATGTAATTTACACCAGTTGGTTTTGGTAATTTATCTAGTTTTTCTTGCCATTGTGTTACAATTGTTCCCGATGCAACTCCCACATTTTGCCCTTGAACTGTTACCGAAGCGGTTTTATCTCTACGTTCCAATTGGCTTGGCCCAGAACCTTCTTTTATAGTTGCAAATTGTGATAATTTTATTTGTTGACCAGACGCGTTAATAAATATAAGATTACTTACATCGGTAATACTTTTTCTATCAAATGCGTTGTACTTGATGTTGATGTCATATTCATATTCTCCTGCTCTAAATTTTCCGTCTGTATTTCCAGAATAAGCGGTTTGCATTGTTACTCCTACTGTTTGTAAAGTAAGCCCAAGTGCCGCCATTTTATCTCTATCTACTTGAATATTAATTTCTGGATTTCCGTCTTCAACAGTAAGTTTAATTTCGGTTGTTCCAGGAATTGTTCTCAGTTCAGCTTCTGCTAATTTTGCAAATTTCATGGCGCTTTCTACATTTGGACCAGTAACAATAAGACCTAAAGTTGCATTTTCTGCCGTTCCTAAAATACCAACAGGAACCGTTTTTACTTTGGCACCAACCAATACTTTTTCTAGTTTACGTTTAATTTTTGCAGCATAAACCGATGCTCCATCCGTACGATCTTTTTGTTCAATCATTTTCACATCAATCTCAGCCTTGTATGCAGTTGCTTGTGATGCTCCAAATCCTTCACTGGTTTGACCAACAGTTGTAATTTGACTGTGAACGTATTCTTGTGTTTTCAAAAAGGCTTCTGCTTTTTGGGTCATAAAGTTGGTTTGTTCTATTGAAGCATCTTTTGGCATTTCTATTTGAACTAAAAATTCACCACTATCTGACGCTGCAAAGAATTCTCCTCCTATAAATCCTCCACCAAGTAATCCTATTGTTGATCCAAAAAACAAGACCAAAACAACCAAAATAGTTTTAATGTAATGATCCAAACACCAAGTTAATAATCCAGAAATCCAATTGATAAAACGTGTTAAATAGCTTTCGAAGCCAAGGATAATTCTTCCAAAAAGATTTTTACCTTCAATATGTTCTAATTTTCCGTAACGAGAAGACAACCATGGGATAATGGTAAACGACGCAACTAAAGATAACAAAGTTGAGATAATAACGGTTACACAAAACTGCGTAATGATGTTAGAAACCAATCCAGAACTCATGGCAATTGGCAAAAACACTACCACAATAACTAAAGTAATTGACACTACCGTTCCACCTATTTCGGCTGTTCCATCATAAGCTGCACGAACACGATTTTTACCCATTTCCATGTGCCTGTAAATATTCTCGAGTACGACAATGGCATCATCGACAAGAATACCAACCACAAGAGACAATCCAAGTAAACTCATTAAGTTTAAAGTATATCCCATTAAATAAATTCCGATGAAAGTAGCAATTAACGATGCCGGAATAGAAACCATTACAATCAATGAGTTTCTTATACTGTGCAAGAAAAACAACATTACTAACGCTACTAAAAGTACCGCAATAAGTAAATCGTGCACCACAGAATCGGCTGCTTCTAGAGTAAAAACAGTACTGTCTTTAGCTATTTCAAGTTGCAATCCATTCTTTTTATAATCTGCTGTAAGTTTATTGATTGTTTTAACCAAATCTTCACTCACGGCAACCGCATTGGCGTCAGATTGTTTAATGATTTGAAGAACAATAGCGCTTTTTTGATCTACACGCGAAATTTTTTCGGCAATTTTTTGAGTATCTTGAACATCGGCAACATCACCAAGACGTACTTGAATTCCGTTTTGAGACGATACTACTAAGTTTCTTAATTCTTCAACATTTTTATATTTTCCGGCCAAACGGATTAATATTTTTTGCTCACGAGTTTGAATATTTCCTGTTGGAAAATCCAAATTGGAACTCAAAATAGTTTGTTGCACTTGCGGAACAGAAAGCCCGTAACCTTGCAATTTGTCAGCATCAAGATTGACTTGAATTTCACGTTCTTGACCACCAATAATATTTACTTGCGCTACACCAGAAACTCTAGAAAGTACTGGAGCAACTTTTTTATCTATCAAGTCATAGAAAGCGGCTTCGTCCATTTTTCCGTTAGCACCAAGCGTCATAATAGGCAAATCGCTCAAAGAGAATTTAGACAACGAAGGCGTTTTAGTATCGTCGGGCAAATCGCTAATGATGGCATTTATTTTTCGTTGTGCATCGTTCATAGAAACATCAACATTGGCTGTTGAAGTCAAAGAAATGGAAACAATAGACAAACTTTCGTAAGATTTAGAATCAATTTTTTTGATATTTTCTAACGACGCAATGGCATCTTCAATTTTTTTGGTAACCGTATTTTCAACCTCACTTGGCGATGCACCGGGATAAACGGTAGAAATTGTAATTACATTTTGTTCAAATTTCGGGATCAATTCATAGCCCAAATTGCTATAACTAAACAGTCCACCAAGTATTAGAATTGCAAACAATACAATTACTAAGGAAGGACGTTTTATGGATATTTCTGCTAATTTCATTTTTTATTTTGCTTTAGGCTTTAAGCTTTAGGCTCTAAGCGGTTTCTTTATGACTTTAAGACTTTCGACGATAAGACTTATTTAATAACTTCAACTTTACTTCCGTTTTGCAAGTTGATTTGTCCTGTTACAATTACAGTTTCACCATCAGATAATCCGTCAAGAATTTCTACTTTATCACCAAGAATTCTTCCTGCTGTTACCGTTTTAAGTTTGGCGGTTCCATTTTCAATTACAAAAATTTGGTTGCTGCTTACACTTCCTACAAATGCATTTCTAGGAACAACCATAAGTGATTGTTTTTGTTTGTTAGAGGCAAATGCTGCTGTTCCGTACATTCCGGCTTTCAAATCGTTTGAAGCATTGTTTACGATTTCAATTTCTACTGGAAAGTTTAAACTTTCATCTGCTTTAGAAGCGATAAAAGTAATTTTTCCCGAAAAAGATTTGTCAGGATAAACACTTGCGGTTACTTTAATTGGTGTTCCAACTTTTAAGCTTGCTACTTGATTTTCGTTTACATTTACTTTTAATTTAAGCTTAGAAACATTTACTATATCAAATAAAGATGTTGATGGCATTCCTGTTAAAATAGAGCCTGGCTCAATGTATTTTTTATTAATAAAACCACTTATTGGCGCTTTAATTCTAGTATCGCCAACGTTTATGTTTGCTTGTGTTAATTGCGCCTTTGCATTAACCATTACTAGTCTTGCTTGGTCCAATTGTTGTTTAGTAACACCGCCAGTTTTAAATGCATTTTCGTATCTGCTGTAATCTGCTGCTGCATTTTGATAAGATGAATTGGCAGTTTGAGCATTTACATTAATCACATCGCTTCTAACAATTGCTAGTGCTTGCCCAACAGAAACATAGTCACCTTCTTTAACCAAAACACTTACTACTTTACCTGATTGTTCTGCAGAGAACGTTAATTCTTGAGTTGGTTCGAAATTTCCGTTAGAAACAAAGTCTAACGAAACTTCTTCTGTTTTTACAGTTTCAATCTTTACAGAAACAGCTGCATTTTTCTCGGCTACAATATCCGTTTTTGCTTTATTTTCTTTCTTATTTTTTGTTAAAACAAATGCAATTGCTGCTAATGCTCCAAGTATTACTAGTATGGTTATAATATTCTTTTTCATTTTGATTATTTATTAGTTAGTGTTTTAAGTTCGCCTTTTGATTTTATTAATTGAATTTCTGCTAGTTTATAGTCTAATAATGCAGTTGTATAATTGTTTTGTGCTTCTACCAGCGCATTTTCTGCATCCAATAGATCGGTAAGTGAAGCCAAACCTTGAATATAATTATTGTTAGTATTTGTTAAAACATCTTGAGCCAATTGCGCATTTTCTTTTTGACTGCTTATGGTAATGATGCTGTTGTCAATTTGTTTTTTAGCATTTTCATAAGCCAAATCCAATGATAATTTTGTTTCTTCAAGATCTACTTTTATAGATTTAAGACTGTTGTCTGCTTGTCTAACTTTGGCACGAGTTCCAAATCCTGAAAATATTGGCACTTTTAAATTCAATCCAATTGCTGCATAATCTGACCAATAGACACCGTCAACAGGTTTCTTAAACCATGGAACTTCTGGACCTTGACCAATATAGTTGTAGCTTCCTGTTAAAGAAAGTGTAGGATAATAGGCAGCTTGAACCGATTTTTTTTGGTATTCCAAAAGCTGTTCGTTCTTTTTCAATAATTGGTATTCTGTTCTAGCAGTTGCGTCTGGTGTTTCAGAAAGCGCTTGAGGCGTAACTACAAATTCGGTTGCAGGAATGTTGATTTTGGTTTCAATAGGCATTCCCATATAGAATTTTAATGCATTTTCTTGAAGATCTACGGCATTTAAAACTTGCTGACGTTGGGTTTTTATATTTGAAATCTTTACCAAAACTCTATCTAGATCAATTTTTTTAGCCAATCCGTTGTCAAATTGACCTTTAATAATGTCTTTAACTTTGGTAGTATTAACAAGATTGTTGTCTAAAACACTCAAGTTTTGTCTTCTTACATATACTTGATAGTAAGCATTTGCAACGCGTTCAATAACTTGTTCTTCTGTCAATTGTTCATTTATTTGATAAAATTCTCTTGTAGATTTAGCCGCTTTTAATCCAATAAAAACAGATTGATCATAAAGCGCTTGATTTAACGAAATTCCGGCTCCAGAACTCCATTTTTGACCAAAAGCTGCTTGAATTGTAGTTCCTGGCGCGCCAAAATTGTCTCCATCAATTACTGTTGTTTGTAATATAGGATTGTAATTTAAACTACCACTTGCAGAAATTTGTGGCAAAGCTCTTGAACGAATTTCTTGAATTTGATATTCGCTGTTTTCTACTTTTAACTTTGCTTTTTTGGCATCAGCTTTGTTTTCTAAGGCATAGCTTATGGCATCTTTTAGTGAAAGTGTTTTCACTTCTTGCGCATTTGCAGAAAGCGCAATTAAAAAAGATAGTATTAAAATTGTGTTTTTCATTGTTATGTAATTGAATTAAGTAAGTGTTTTTGTAATTCGGCAATTCCTTTTTCTGTAGCCATTGCTCGTGTGTGGTATTCTAATGCTTCCATTTCTAGTGCAAATGCCTCTCTTTCTGATCGTGTGTTCTCGTTTATTGTGAAAATCAAAGAGTAATAAAATTTAACATAAGCATTAATATTTATCTCTTTTCTATACAATCCTTGTGTTATTCCTTTTTCAATATTGTCTCTAAAACAAGACTCACACATTTCTACTTGATATTTTAGAACCTTTTGATAAACCTCTGGATAATGCTTCTTTAATTGATAAATAGGTGAAGTGTCTGTAGATTTAAACATATCATCAAACATGCGTCTAATTTCAAAATTCTCTTCTATTGCATTAAAATCTTTAGCTATTATTTCAGTAATAATTTCATTAACTTCTGTATGAATTATCTGCACACTTTCTTCAATTAATAATTCTTTATTGGCAAAATATTTATAAATTGTTTTTTTAGAGATGCACATTTCACCAGCAATGTCATCCATAGTTATACTCTTGAAACCAAGTTTCAAAAACATTTCTTTTGCTTTTGTGATTATTTTTTCTTTCATTTTTCTTTCTTGAAATAATTGTTATTTCGAGTACAAATGTAACAAGGAAACTTTAGATACAAAAATAGTTTCCAAAGTATTTACATAAATTTAACATTAGTTCACTTTACTTAAAAATTCTAAATTGGCTGTTATATTTATGTTACTACCAATTAATAATCCGTTATTTTCAAGATTTGAATTAGAGTATAACCCAAAATCTTGACGTTTTATTTCACCAAGAATTTCAATAAGTACTTTAGACGAAGTAGTATTTGATTCTAATTCGACAATTTTAGCATCAAGTTCTATAACTTTGGTAATGTTATTTATGGTTAAGTTTCCTTTTACAAAATTGATGTCTTTGTTTATTTTTTCAAACGAAGTAGATTTAAAAGTTACCAACGGATATTCGTTTATTTTGATAAAATCTTTTAATTTTAAATTACTGTCAATGTGTTCTAACTTGCCTTCTTTTTATTTATATCCAAAACAAATTCGAGATTGGCATCAATAAGTTGGTTGTTAACAATATCAATTGAGCTCGTTAGTTTATTAAACGAACTGTCTAAGTAAGCAATAATCGAGTTACGCACTCTAATCATAAAATCGGATTGATTGGAGTTTAAATTCCAGTGGGTTATAGTCATTTTTGTAGAGAATTTAAGTTGAAATTATTTGATAAATACAATTATTAATTAGAGAATTCCCACCATTTTGGAAAATCCTTTTTTTCTGATAGAAGTATTTTTTCTCCTATTAATGGAGTTATTAAATGAATGTCTGTTGCTTTAGAAAGTTCGGTTATTTGAGACAAAGGCTCGTTCCAATCGTGGTTAGCCAATACAAATTTGGACGAATGCACAGGAAATAAAGCCTTAGCATTAAGATCCTTTGCTGCCATGAGAACTTCATTGGGCGTCATGTGAATGTACTTCCAACTTTTATCATATTGTCCGTTTTCTAAAAAAACCAAATCAAATGGACCAAATTGCTTTCCTATTTCAACAAAGTGACTGTCATATCCGCTATCGCCACCAATAAATAGTTTAGACGTTGGAGTTTTCAATACAAAAGAAGTCCAAAGTGCTTTATTTCTTATAAAACTTCTTCCCGAAAAATGCCTAGCAGGAACGGTATTTACTATAAAACCATCTTCAAGAACAACGGTTTCATTCCAATCTTTTTCTATAATTAAATCACTATTAAAACCCCAATGTTCAAAATGGGCTCCAGTACCTAAGCCAGTAATAATAGCTTTTATTTTAGGTTTCAATTTCATTACTGTTTTATAATCAAGATGATCCCAATGATCGTGAGATATAAAGAGATAATCAATTTCAGGAAAATCATTAGTTGTATAAATAGAAGTTCCATCAAACGCTTTATTAGTAAATGAAAGTGGCGAAGCCGAACCGCTTAAAACTGGATCAACCAGTATTTTCTTTCCATCAATTTGTATAAAATAAGAAGAATGTCCAAACCACACAACTACATTTTCTAACGGATTGAGTTGCAATAAATCGGTTTTTATAGTTGGAATTTTTTGACTTGGTTTTTTTAATTTATTATCGTTCAATAAAAACTCTTTCATTACCGAAAATAAAGATGCACCTTCTGTTAAATCGGGTGTGTGATTTAAGTTTTGAAAAGAACCATCTTTATAATTAGGAGATGTTTTAATTAATTCCAATCGATTACCCGATGGCCTTTTACCAAATTGTGCTTGTTGCATAAATATACAAACTGTTGCAACAAATAGTAAAATTAGGATTATTGAAGTTATCATATTTTAGATTTTGAATTCTGATACAAATGTATATTGGAAACTTTGAATACAAAAATAGTTTCCAAAGTATTTACATAAATTTAACATTTGAAAAACTTTCACGTTTAAAGTTTAAAGTTTTTTGACTTACTTTGTACATCAGGAAAATTTAAATTTAAAAGCAGAATTAATGCATACAATTTCTCACTATCAAGATCTTATTTCAACTTATTTTTCGGAATTGCATTTGAATAAAGAGCCAAAAAATCTTTACCAACCTATAGAATATATATTGCATTTGGGCGGAAAAAGAATGCGTCCTATATTGACATTAATGGCGACTGAGGTTTTTGATGTAGATTGTAAAAAAGCTTTGGCAGCAGCCACTGCAATTGAAGTTTTTCATAATTTTTCGTTAGTTCATGATGACATTATGGACGATGCGCCTTTGCGAAGAGGAAACGAAACAGTGCACGAAAAATGGAATATAAATACCGGAATTCTATCGGGCGATGCAATGCTTATTTTAGCCTATCAGCACTTTGAAGAATACGAACCAAAGATTTTTAGAGAATTGGCAAAATTGTTCAGTAAAACAGCATTAGAAGTTTGCGAAGGACAACAATATGATGTAGATTTTGAAACAAGAGACGACGTAACTATTGCCGAATATTTAAAAATGATTGAGTACAAAACGGCAGTTTTAGTTGGAGCAGCAATGAAAATGGGCGCTATTGTAGCCGAAACATCCGATGAAAATGCCAATTTAATTTATGATTTTGGATTGAATTTAGGAATAGCGTTTCAACTGCAAGATGATTATTTAGATGCTTTTGGTGATCCAGAAACCTTTGGAAAACAAGTTGGTGGCGATATTATTGAAAATAAAAAAACCTATTTGTACTTAAAAGCAATTCAATATGCTAAGGCAACAGATAAAGAACAATTGTTACATTTATTTTCAATTCAGCCAAGTGAAAATTTAGATAAAATAAATTCTGTTAAAGAACTTTTCAATACAACTGGTGCTTCAGATGCTACTCAAACGGCAATTCAAACCTACACTTTTAAGGCATTTGAAACATTAGAGGAAATGAACATTGGTGCCGATAAAAAAGAAATGTTGAGGGTTTTTGGTGAAAATTTAATGAGCAGAAATGTTTAATATTTATCCAATGCTGTTTGATGTTTTTTGTGAAATAATTTTCACTACTTTTATTTTATGAATGACACAAAACTAATTGATATTGCAACTGCGTTAGGCATATCTATAACTACCGTTTCAAAAGCACTAAAAGGATATCCCGATGTAGGAAGCAAAACTCGAGAAAAGGTTTTTGAAATGGCTGCAACTTTAAATTACAGACCCAATTTAAATGCAATAAGCCTAAGAACCAATGAAACTAAGACCATCGGAGTTATAATTCCTGCAATGGTACATCATTTTTTTTCGAGCGTGTTAAATGGAATTATTGAAGAAGCAGAACGAAGAGGTTACTTGGTAATTACATTGCAATCAAGTGAAAAATATGAACTAGAAAGAAAGCAAATAGAACTTCTTCAGATAAAACGTGTTGATGGAATTTTAATGTCACTATCCAATGAAACCGATGATTTTTCACACATTACAAATGCTATAAATAACGGAATTTCTGTAGTCCTTTTTGACAAAATAGCCAAACTTGTAAATTGTTCTAAAGTAATCATCAATGATAGAAAAGCAGCTTATGATGCTACAACTTTTTTAATAAACAAAGGCTATAAAAGAATAGCACACTTTAGAGGTTCACTTGTGCCTCAAAACTCGATTGATAGATTTTTAGGATATAAAAAAGCACTAGAAGACAATGGAATTCCATTCGACTCAAGGCTTGTATATATGTGCAACCACAATACCGACTTTGAAGATGGTTATGACAAAGCTAAACAAATGATGGAAGATCACAACGATGTTGATGCTGTGTTTGCAATTACAGATTTGGTTGCTATTGGTATTATCAATTACCTCAATGAAGCAAAAATAAAAGTACCCGATCAAATTGGCGTTTTTGGATTTAGTAATTGGTTTATGAGTACCGTTATCTCGCCAAAACTAACAACTATAGACCAACCTGGAACAGCTATTGGACAACGCGCTGCTTCAATTTTAATTGATGAAATTATACAAATTAAAGAACATAAAACTGTTACATATCAAATTGTAGAATTGCCAACAACAATTATTGAAAGAGAATCAACAAAAAGAAATTAAAATCATGTATGTAGCTCCAATAAATACAGAAGCTCTTTTGCAACAAGCAGAAAATGAAGAGTTGTATCTAAAACTAATTGAACAATTAAATAAAGATTTCAACTTGGCAAATGAAGGAATCGACTTACCTATAAGCACTGCACCTAACGAATTGAAAATTCAGCTTCAGGAGAAAATTTACAGGTTAATTCAGTATAAATTTGCCGAATATTTAAACCTGCTTTATATAATTGATGTTCCAGAAGAGCAAATAAAACAACTAGATGGATCTGATATTTCAGAATTATCGGCACAAGTTGCATTTTTAGTTTTAAAACGAGAATGGATGAAAGTTTGGTTTAGAAATAGGTATTAAATCTTTTCAAAAATTAAATTTAAAACTCCCAAAACTAAGGCACTACCAAAATCTTTTGTGCCACTTGGATTAAACGAATCTATTCGCTGACCTTCACAACCATAAATAGGAAAAGATTTAGTAGTACTCATTTTATACGTTTTTCCAAGTAAATAATAATTGTCATTCAAGTTGGTGACAGAATTATAAATAGTAAGATTATTCGCTTTATAAAACATGTCTTTTTTATTAAAATTTATCTGAAAAGAAACCGGTTTAAAATTTACCGAGGACAAATTTGGCATAAATCGATATATAAAAACATGGTTTTGTCCAAAAGAAACACAACCTAAAACAAAAAATAGCAAGCAAAATGTTTTTTTCATTTTTTAAAAATAAACCCTAATAAAAGGCATTAAAGCATCACTGTAAACACTTTTATCTTTGTCGAACAGCAAGTTATATCGCGCACCAATAGTTATGTTTTCTACTCTATAACCTAAGCCAACAAACAATCCTGTATTCCAAAAATTATTTTTTACTGTTCCTGTTGTAGTATTTCTAAAGGTATTATTTACTCTAACTTCTTCAAGCTCTGCCGAAATTTGCACCTGTTCAATAGGATTGAATAAAGTAATTAAACTCGCTCCATAAATAGATGAATTGTAATAGTTTTTTTGAGAAACAATACTTCCTTGCAATCCTGCTCCTATTGAAACATAATCATTAAAATTATAAATTGCGCTTGGAGCAATTGTAATATCTGTATAACCACTTCCTATTCCAATGCCGAATCCTCCACCAAATTGTACGTTTTTCCAAAATTCACTTTTTTGTTCACTTTTTGGTATTTCTTGTGCAGACAAATTAAAACAAGTAGTTATTAAAAAAATAAATGATAATGATATTGTTAAATTTTTTATAGAATTCTTTTTCATAGATAAGTATATATTTAATTAGCGAGATAAATGTAGCAAAAACATTGAAAGATTGTTATAATTATTTTACTTTTGCAATAATTTTTTTAACTACACCATTACTTATATAAAAAATATGGATAGGTTTTCCTTTTTAAACGCAGCACACACCGAATTTTTCGCACAGTTATACGATCAATATCTAGACAATCCAGATGCAGTTGAACCAAGTTGGAGAGCTTTTTTTCAAGGTTTCGACTTTGGTCTTGAGACGTATAACGACGAAAACCCAGGAACACAAATAGCCAATTATGCAGCAACGGCTGTTGATAATGGGCAAGCATCAGAAAAATTACAAAAAGAATTTAACGTTCTTAAATTAATTGACGCATACCGAACTCGTGGTCACCTCTTTACAGAAACCAATCCAGTTCGTGACAGAAGAACCTATTCTCCAAATTTAGATTTAGTAAATTTTAATCTTTCTGATGCCGATTTAAACACCGTTTTTGACGCAGCCAAAGTTCTTGGTCATCAACCAAAAACGTTGAAAGAAATTATCACGCATCTTAAAAATGTATATTGCCAACACATCGGTATTGAATACATGTACATGAGAAAACCTGAAGTAATTCAGTGGATTCAAGATAGAATTAATATTAATGATAATCTTCCTAACTTTAATGCGGATCAAAAAAAGCACATTTTAGGGAAATTAAACGAAGCGGTTTCTTTTGAAAATTTCCTTCACACTAAATATGTAGGTCAAAAACGTTTTTCACTTGAAGGTGGCGAAAGTATTATTCCAGCATTAGATGCTTTAATTGAAGCTGCTGCCGAAAAAGGTGTAGAACATTTCGTTATGGGAATGGCCCACAGAGGAAGATTAAACATTTTAGCTAATATTTTTGGTAAAAATACACAAGATATATTTTCAGAATTTGACGGTAAAGATTACGATCAAGAATATTTTGATGGTGATGTAAAATACCATTTAGGTTTAACTTCTGAGAGAAAAACAGCTTCGGGTAAAAAAATAAACATCAATTTAGCACCAAATCCTTCGCATCTTGAAACGGTTGGTGCCGTTATTGAAGGAATTACTCGTGCTAAACAAGACCGACATTTTCCAAATGATTTCTCTAAAGTTTTGCCAATTGCTGTTCATGGTGATGCGGCAGTTGCTGGACAAGGAATTGTGTACGAAATTGTTCAAATGGCACAATTGGATGGATACAAAACTGGTGGAACAATTCACATTGTAATCAACAATCAAGTTGGTTTTACTACCAATTATCAAGATGCACGTTCGTCTGTTTATTGTACAGATGTGGCTAAAGTTACTTTGTCGCCTGTACTTCACGTTAATGCTGATGATGCAGAAGCTGTTGTTCATGCCATGTTGTTCGCGTTAGACTTCCGCATGGAATTTGGACGTGACGTTTTCATCGACTTATTAGGATATAGAAAATATGGTCATAACGAAGGTGACGAACCACGTTTTACACAACCAGTTTTATATAAAATTATTGCTAAGCATCAAAATCCGAGAGAGATTTATGCTGAGAAATTAATAACAGATGGAATTGTTGACGCAGCTTATTTGACTAAAATAGAAAACGATTACAAAGAAAAATTAGACGAAAATTTAACAGCTTCAAGAAAGAAAGATAAAACAATTATCAAACCATTTATGCAAGATGAATGGAATGGTTATGTTCAAGTTTCTGACGATGTAATGTTGAAAAAAGTTGATACAAAATTTGATAAAAAACAATTAGACGAAATCATTGGGGTTGTTTCTTCATTGCCATCAGATAAAAAATTCATCAATAAAATATCTAAAATTGTTTCCGACAGAAAAACCATGTACGATAATAATGTTATCGATTGGGGAACAGCAGAAACATTGGCTTATGGCTCGTTATTGTATGAAGGATATGACGTTCGTGTTTCAGGACAAGATGTAGAAAGAGGAACTTTTTCGCACCGTCATGCAGTTGTAAAAGTAGAAGATAGTGAAGAAGAAGTAATTCTTTTAGATACCTTAAAAAACAGTAAAGGAAGATTTCAAATATACAACTCATTATTGTCAGAATACGGAGTTTTAGGATTTGACTACGGATATGCTTTAGCATCGCCAAATACATTAACAATTTGGGAAGCACAATTTGGAGATTTCTCTAACGGTTGCCAAATCATGTTAGACCAATACATTTCTTGTGGAGAAGATAAATGGAACAACCAAAATGGAATTGTTTTATTATTACCTCACGGATACGAAGGTCAAGGTGCCGAACATTCATCTGCTAGAATGGAACGTTATTTGCAACTTTGTGCACGTCACAATATGTATGTAGCCGATTGTACAACGCCAGCCAATTTCTATCACTTGTTGAGAAGACAAATGAAAACAAATTTCCGTAAACCTTTGGTGGTTTTTTCTCCAAAAAGTTTGTTGCGTCATCCATTGTGTGTTTCAACACAAGAAGATTTATACAACGGAGAATTTCAAGAAACCATTGATGATGTATCGGTAGATAAATCAAAAGTGAAAACAGTAGTTTTTTGTACCGGAAAATTCTATTATGATATTCTTGTAGAAAGAGGAAATTTAGAAAGAAATGATGTAGCTTTGGTTCGTATTGAGCAATTATTTCCGTTACCAGTAGAGCAATTAAAAGCAATTATTGCAAGTTATCCTAATGCTGATGATTATGTTTGGGCACAAGAAGAACCTAAAAATATGGGAGCTTATAGTTTTATGTTGATGAATTTCGATTTAGTGAAATGGAGATTAGCATCATTAAAAGCTTATGCAGCACCAGCAGCAGGAAGTAGTACTCGTGATAGAAGACGTCATGCAGATGCTATTAGAATGGTTTTTGACAAAAATTTATTTAGATAATAACATACCAATAAAATTATAAAAGATGATTTTAGAAATGAAAGTGCCTTCACCAGGCGAATCGATTAAAGAAGTTGAAATCGCAACATGGTTAGTAAAAGATGGCGATTATGTAGAAAAAGACCAAGCTATTGCTGAAGTAGATTCAGATAAAGCTACTCTTGAATTACCAGCAGAAGCAAGCGGAATTATTACGCTTAAAGCAGAAGAAGGCGATGCAGTAGCTGTAGGTGCAGTTGTTTGTTTAATTGATACAAGTGCAGCTAAACCAGCAGGTGATGCTCCAGCTCCAGCAAAAGAAGAAGCAAAACCAGTTGTAGAAGCTCCAAAAGCTGAGGTGAAAGCGGCTCCAGTTGCAGACAAAACTTATGCCACTCAAGCGCCATCTCCGGCAGCTAAGAAAATATTAGACGAGAAAAATATCCAACCAACTGAAGTAGTTGGTACAGGAAAAGGTGGAAGAATTACCAAAGATGATGCTGTAAATGCAACACCATCAATGGGAACTCCAACTGGTGGAACTCGTGGTTCTGAAAGAACAAAATTATCAATGTTACGTCGTAAGGTTGCTGAAAGATTGGTTGCTGCTAAAAACGAAACAGCTATGTTAACAACTTTCAATGAAGTTAACATGACACCAATTAACACCATTCGTAACGAGTACAAAGATGCTTTCAAGGCGAAACATGGTGGTTTAGGTTTAGGATATATGTCTTTTTTTACGAAAGCGGTAACTAGAGCTTTGGCTTTATTTCCAGATGTAAATTCAATGATTGATGGTGATTTTAAAACAGCTTATGATTTTTGCGATATTTCGATTGCAGTTTCCGGACCAAAAGGACTTATGGTTCCTGTAGTTCGTAACGCCGAGAATTTGTCGTTCCGAGGTGTTGAAGCTGAAATTAAAAGATTAGCAATAAAATCGCGTGACGGTCAAATTACAGTTGATGATATGACTGGCGGAACATTCACTATTACTAATGGTGGTGTTTTTGGAAGTATGTTATCTACACCAATTATCAATCCTCCTCAATCAGGAATTTTAGGAATGCACAACATTATAGAGCGTCCAATTGCTGTAAATGGTAAAGTAGAAATTCACCCAATGATGTATGTGGCTCTTTCTTATGATCACCGAATTATTGATGGTCGTGAGTCAGTTGGTTTCTTGGTTGCTGTTAAAGAAGCGTTAGAAAATCCATTAGAATTATTGATGAATGGCGATGCTAAGAAAACATTAGAATTGTAAAAATATTCTTGTCAGTTTGACAATAGTTTATATCAAAAAATCCTGTTTATTAATTTAAGCAGGATTTTTTTGTAGTTTTACACATCAAATTTATTTTATGGCATCTAATAAAAAGCAGGCAGCAATAGGTTTTATCTTCATAACAATGCTAATTGACATTACTGGTTGGGGAATTATTATTCCGGTAATTCCTAAATTAATAAAAGAATTAATTAATGGTGATATTAGCGAAGCTGCCAAATTTGGCGGTTGGCTAACCTTTGCCTATGCTATAACTCAGTTCGTTTTTGCTCCATTAATAGGAAGTTTGAGCGATAAATATGGTCGAAGACCAATTATTTTAATATCACTTTTTGGGTTCTCATTAGATTATTTATTTTTATCAATGGCGCCCACAATTGAATGGTTATTTGTAGGAAGAATTATTGCAGGAATAACTGGCGCAAGCATTACAACCGCATCAGCTTACATTGCAGATGTGAGTACTAGTGAAAATCGAGCCAAGAACTTCGGCTTAATTGGTGCAGCTTTTGGGCTTGGGTTTATAATTGGCCCAGTCATTGGCGGATTGTTAGGTCAATATGGATCAAGAGTGCCATTTTATGCAGCAGCAGTTTTGTGCATGGTAAATTTCTTATATGGTTATTTTGTTTTGCCCGAATCACTTAGTAAAGAAAATCGTAGAGATTTTAACTGGAAAAGAGCAAATCCTGTTGGAGCTTTGCTAAATCTAAAAAAACATCCAACTTTAATAGGTTTAATAATATCCATATTTATTTTATATGTTGCTTCACATGCTGTTCAAAGTAATTGGAGTTTCTACACCATATACAGATTTAATTGGGACGAAAAAATGGTTGGAATTTCTCTTGGAGTAATCGGACTATTAGTAGGAATAGTTCAAGGAGGATTAATTCGATGGATTAACCCTAAACTTGGAAATGAAAAAAGCATCTACCTTGGTATTGCACTTTATGCGGTTGGTATGTTTTTATTTGCTTTTGCATCACAAAGCTGGATGATGTTTGTTTTCTTAATTCCTTATTGTCTTGGAGGAATTGCTGGTCCTGCAATGCAAAGCGTAATATCTGCTAAAGTTTCACCACAAGAACAAGGCGAAATCCAGGGCACACTGACAAGTTTAATGAGTGCTTCTTCCATAATTGGACCACCTTTAATGTCAATGATATTTTATTTTTTTACTCATAAAGACGCTCCTTTTGAATTTCCAGGCGCACCATTTATTTTAGGAGGTATTTTAATGTTGATTAGCGCAATAATTGCATTCTATTCGTTTAGAAAAAAATAATTTCTTTTAATTTAATAACAAGAAAATAATTTGATATTATTTTTTTATATTTTGCAAATAACTTGCAAAATCGACACAATCTGAAGTAATTGTTATCAACAAACTTTAAAAAAAACCACTTTAATATAATTGAAAAAATGTGTAATAAATAGTATTTATTACACATTTTTTTATAAAATTGAAAAACTAAAATTAGAATTTCAATTTAATTTTTATCAGCAATTGCTTCTTTATTCCAGTTTTTAACCGAAGCTATTGCTCCATTAGAGTAATCAACTTCTGCTAATGATTTATCATTCCAAAAAAACCATTTACCAGTTTTTTCTCCATTAGTATATTCAGCGATAGCTACTTTAATTCCGTTTTCATTGTAAGAAATCCATTTTCCTTCTAATTTTCCGTCTTTAAAGAATCCTTCTTGTTGAACTTGTCCATTCTCAAAATAGTAAGTAGCTTTTACCAAACCATTTACTTCTTCTAATTTAGGCGTTTTATTTTGTGCAAATGTTAGTGTAGATACTAATAATACTGCGATGATAGCTATTTTTCTCATAGTTGTAGGTTTTAAATATTCATAATTACATAACAAATGTAACAATAAATTTACACTATGCAAACTTTTACTTAACAATTTGATAACATTGGATGAAAATTTAACATTGTTGCTTACTTTTAATAAAAAATCCAACTTCTTAATAGCTAAGAAATTGGATTTTTAAATTATTTTATTTTTAAAAAAACTATTTTATTTTAATAGACCATCCAATGTATCTTGCAATTTTGCATTAGAAGGTCGATCTGCATCTGCATTTACAACTTTTCCTGAGGGATCAATTAGTATAAATCTAGGAATAGAATTAATTCCAAAAGATTTTATAAAGTCAGACAACCAGTTTTTATCTGCAAACAATTGAATTCCGCCAAGTGATTTATCTTTAACAAATGTTTTCCATTTTTCAAAATCTTTTTGTTCATCTACTGATATACTTACAAAAGCAATATTTTTTCCATGATATTTTTCTTCAACTTTCTTTAGAGAAGGAATTTCTGCTCTACATGGGCCGCACCAAGTTGCCCAAACATCTATATAAACATATTTTCCTTTTAAATCTTCAAGCTTTGTTTGTCCGCCAGCAAAATTGACATAATCAAAAGATGGTGCCTGAATATTATTTAACTTTAATTGATCTTGCTTTTGTTTAAAATACATTTTCATTTCAAACAATTCTCTTTGCATTCCCTTTTTTTGAAGAGCAATAAAATTAGCATCATACTTACCGTTTTGTAATTTTACAACTTCGGCATTTTGCTTTTCATTTATTTTTTTGTTAAAATCATCTGGTGTAGACACAAGAAGTTCATCAAAATTGAAGTTGCTGTCAACAAGAATTTTTTGTGCCAAATAATTATTTTCTTCAGAACCTTTTCCAGAATAAACAATAGACTCATCAAAATTTTTAGAATCCATTTTTAGCGTCAAATCATATCCGTTTTTTAAAAACAAATCTGTATATTCTTGTCCGTCATACAATTGATACATTCCTTCTTTAACATCAAAAGTGGTAAAAAAATGTCCGTCTTTATCAACTTTTATTTCTCTTACAATAGTTTTATCATTTTTTATAAATAAAATATCGCTATTTCTATTAGCTATATCTGCTTGAAATTTTACAATACTCTCTTGACCAAGACCGATATTGGTAAAAATAAGAGTTAATAAAAAGAATCCCAATTTTTTCATATTATAATTTTTAGTTTATCAAAATCAAATATAGTTAAATTTATTTATCAGTTATTAATCATTAAGAAAATATTTAGTGTTTATTTCGGTTGAAGTTTTTTACTTTTGCAAAAATTTTATTCCAAATGTATTGAAGTCATAATTGTGGCATTGGAAATTAAAAAAAGGAAGTCCAATAGACTTCAGGTATTTTCGCTTCAACGAAAGTTATATAAACAAATAAAATAAAATTAAAATGTATAGAAGTCATAATTGTGGCGAATTAAATGCTACTCATATTAATAAAGAAGTAACACTTGCCGGTTGGGTTCAAAAATCGAGAGATAAAGGATTCATGAATTGGGTAGATTTACGCGACCGTTATGGAATTACGCAATTATTATTTGACGAAAGTCGTTCCGAAAAATCAGTTTTCGAGTTGGCCAAAACCCTTGGAAGAGAATTTGTCGTTCAAGTTAAAGGAACCGTAATTGAGCGTGAAGCCAAAAATAAAAACATTGCAACTGGCGAAATTGAAATTCTTGTAAAAGAGATGACAATTCTAAACGCTTCATTGACTCCACCTTTCACTATTGAAGATGAAACCGATGGTGGTGAAGACATTAGAATGAAATACCGTTACTTGGATATTCGTAGAAATCCTGTGAAAAACTCATTGCTTTTTCGCCACAAAGTAGCCATGGAAGTGCGTAAATATTTATCAGATTTAGATTTTTGCGAAGTTGAAACTCCTTATTTGATCAAGTCAACTCCAGAAGGCGCAAGAGATTTCGTTGTTCCAAGCAGAATGAACGAAGGTCAATTTTATGCCTTGCCACAATCACCACAAACGTTCAAACAATTATTGATGGTTGGTGGAATGGACAAATATTTTCAAATAGTAAAATGTTTCCGTGACGAAGATTTACGAGCCGATAGACAACCAGAGTTTACACAAATCGATTGCGAAATGGCATTTGTAGAACAAGAAGATATTTTAAATGTATTTGAAGGATTAACACGTCATTTACTAAAAGAAATAAAAGGTATTGAAGTAGAAAAATTCCCAAGAATTACCTACGATTATGCCATGAAAACTTACGGAAATGACAAGCCAGATATTCGTTTTGATATGAAATTTGGCGAATTAAACGAAGTTGCACAGCATAAGGAATTTCCAGTTTTCAATGCAGCTGAATTAGTAGTTGGAATTGCAGCTCCAAATTGTGCAGCATACACTCGTAAAGAAATTGATGCATTAATTGACTGGGTAAAACGTCCACAATTAGGCGCTTCTGGAATGGTTTATGTAAAATGTGAAGCCGACGGAACATACAAATCATCAGTAGATAAATTCTACGATCAAGACGACTTAGCAAAATGGGCAGAAATTACTGGCGCAAAAGCTGGTGATATGATTTTTGTGCTTTCTGGTCCAGCTGATAAAACTAGAACGCAACTTTCTGCTTTAAGAATGGAATTAGCAACAAGATTAGGATTGAGAAATCCAACCGAATTTGCTCCATTATGGGTGGTAGATTTTCCATTATTAGAATTGGATGAAGAATCTGGAAGATGGCACGCAATGCACCATCCATTTACTTCACCAAAACCAGAAGACATGGAATTATTAGCAACAAATCCTGGAAAAGTTAGAGCCAATGCCTACGATATGGTTTTGAACGGAAATGAAATTGGTGGTGGTTCTATCAGAATTCATGATAAAGCTACGCAACAATTAATGTTTAAATATTTAGGTTTTACTGAGGAAGAAGCAAGAAATCAATTCGGATTTTTAATGGATGCGTTCCAATTTGGTGCGCCACCACACGGCGGTTTAGCTTTTGGACTAGACCGATTAGTAGCAATTCTTGGCGGACAAGAAACCATTCGTGACTTTATTGCGTTTCCAAAAAACAATTCTGGAAGAGATGTCATGATCGATGCTCCATCTGTAATTGATGATGCTCAATTGAAGGAATTACATATAAAAGTTGAATTGAAGTAATTTATATCAAATTCGCAACTTATTAGACAGCAACTATTTAAAAATTCATAAATAGTTGCTTTTTTATTTCTATTTTGTTAATTATTCAAATATTTACCTGAAAATCATTTAATTACAATATTAAAAAAAGATTATTATTTTAACTTTTTATTTAATTTTTGTTTGCTATGTCAGAAATAAGTATATCTTTGACCATTATTAATAATTATTATTACACACAATGCGCACAGGAACAGTTAAATTTTTCAATGAATCAAAAGGTTACGGATTCATTACAGATGATGAAAATGGAAAAGACATTTTCGTTCACGCTACAGGTATTAAAGCTGAAAACTTAAACGAAGGAGACAAAGTTTCTTACGAAGAAGAAGAAGGAAGAAAAGGTAAAGTTGCAGCTCAAGTAGCTGTAATCGAAGACTAATATATATAATATTTTGGTTACCTCAATGGCTAAACGCTCTGAAAATTTCAGAGCGTTTTTTTATATCTAAAAATATTATTTAGAACCGGTTTAAATAAGTGATTTTGAGCTATAAATAACAAAGGTTTATGTTTTCACTTTTGTGAATTAAATAATGCAATGTATATTTGTAGCTATTTTACAAAAATCTAAATCTTTAGGTACATGCAATCTACTCAACACGATTATTTACCAATTCTAATGCAAGCTGGTTTAGCTGTAGGATTTGTTGTGGCAACTATTATTGGCTCTAGTTTTCTAGGTCCAAAAAGACATTCCAAAAACAAAGATAAAAATTTCGAATGCGGAATCGAATCTGTAGGTAATGCACGTATTCCTTTTTCTGTAAAATATTTTCTTGTCGCAATCCTTTTCGTACTTTTTGATGTAGAGGTTATTTTCTTATATCCTTGGGCAGTAAATTTTAAAGAATTAGGAGTTGACGGAATGATTAAAATGGTTATTTTTATGTTATTGCTTTTAGTTGGTTTCTTCTACATCATTAAGAAGAAAGCACTAGAATGGGAATAATAATAAATATTTTAAATTGTAAATGTTGAATTTTAAATTAGTTTTTCATTTAAAATTTATAATTCAAAATTCAAAATAAAATGAATAAAGAAACAAAAATGGTTGCTCCACCAGAAGGAGTTACAGGAGAAGGTTTCTTCGCTACTAAACTAAACGATGTTGTTGGAATGGCTCGTGCCAATTCACTTTGGCCTTTACCATTTGCAACTTCTTGTTGTGGTATTGAGTTCATGGCTACAATGGCATCACACTACGATTTAGCACGTTTTGGTTCAGAAAGAGTAAGTTTTTCTCCTCGTCAAGCGGATATGTTAATGGTAATGGGAACAATTTCTAAAAAAATGGCGCCTATTTTACGTCAAGTTTACGAACAAATGTCAGAACCTCGTTGGGTTATTGCTGTTGGTGCTTGCGCAAGTTCAGGTGGTGTTTTTGATACGTACTCAGTTTTACAAGGAATTGATAAAGTTATTCCTGTTGATGTTTACGTTCCTGGTTGTCCGCCAAGACCAGAACAAATTGTTGATGGCGTAATGCAATTACAAGAATTAGTAAGAAACGAATCGGTTCGCCGAAGAAGTTCTCCAGAATATATAGAATTATTAGCTTCTTACAACCTTTAATATGGCTTTAGAAACGGCAAACATACAAGAAATAGTAACTCAAAAATTTGGCAATAAAGTGCTGAATTTTGCTATGAGCAGAGATATTTTTTCTTTCGAAGCTTCTCCAGATGCAATTCATGAAGTAATTCGAACTCTAAAAGTTGACGAAAATTTAAATTTTCACTTCCTTACCGATTTATGCGGAATTCACTACCCAGATAATGATTCAACTCATCAATTTGCAGTAGTATATCACTTGCACAATTGGATTGAAAATGTGAGAATTAGAGTTACAACTTATTTAAATGCAGAAAATCCAGAAGTAAACACTATTACCGATTTATTTCTTTGCGCCAATTGGATGGAAAGAGAAACTTGGGATTTTTACGGAATTGTTTTCACAGGTCATCCACAATTGAAACGTATTTTAAATATGGACGAAATGGTTTCTTTTCCAATGCGAAAAGAATTCCCACTTGAAGACAGCGGAAGAACAGATAAAGACGACCGTTTCTTCGGAAGAACAGCACAAAAGATATAAAACAAAATAAATAATTCAACATTATAAAATGTCAGACTTATTATTATTACCAGAGCATCGATATGCCAAAGTTATTGAAAGAACTCGCAACGAAGACGGAAGCGAACTTTCAATATTAAATCTTGGACCAACGCATCCAGCAACACACGGTATTTTCCAAAATATCTTGTTAATGGATGGTGAACGAATTCTTGATGCAGAACCAACTATTGGTTACATTCATCGTGCTTTTGAAAAAATTGCAGAAAACCGTCCGTTTTATCAAGTAAACGTGTTAACAGACAGAATGAACTACTGTTCTTCTCCTATTAACAACATGGCTTGGTGGATGACGGTTGAAAAATTACTAGAAATTGAAGTTCCAAAACGTGCTCAATATTTAAGAGTTATCGTAATGGAATTGGCTCGTATAACAGATCACTTAATCTGTAATTCGATTCTTGGTGTTGATACTGGAGCTTATACAGGTTTCCTTTATGTATTCCAATTTAGAGAAAAAGTATACGAAATATACGAAGAAATTTGTGGAGCTCGTCTTACAACAAATATGGGTAGAATTGGTGGTTTCGAAAGAGATTGGTCAGAAGCTGCTTTCAAAAAATTAGACACTTTTTTAATTGATTTTCCAGTTGCTTGGAAAGAATTTGAAAACCTATTCGAAAGAAATAGAATTTTTGTCGATAGAACCGTTGATGTTGGACCAATTACTGCGGAAAGCGCTATGCAATATGGTTTAACTGGGCCAAATTTACGTGCTGCCGGAATTGATTATGACGTTAGAAAAGCACAACCTTATTCGTCTTATGAAGATTTTGAATTTGATGTTCCAGTAGGAAAATCAGGTGATACTTACGATAGATTTTGTGTAAGAAATGCCGAAGTTTGGGAAAGTTTAAGCATCATCAAACAAGCATTAACAAAATTACCAGAAGGTCCAATTCACGCTGATGTTCCTGATTATTATTTGCCTCCAAAAGAAGATGTTTACCACAATATGGAAAGCTTAATTTATCACTTTAAAATTGTGATGGGTGAAGTTCCAGTTCCAGTAGCAGAAATCTATCATCCAGTAGAAGGCGGAAACGGAGAATTAGGATTTTATTTAGTAACTGATGGAAGCAGAACGCCATATCGTTTACACTTTAGAAGACCTTGCTTCATTTATTATCAAGCTTATACAGAAATGATTAAAGGCGGAATGTTATCAGATGCCATTGTAATATTATCAAGTTTAAATGTAATTGCAGGCGAATTAGACGCATAATTAATGTATAATGTATATTGAAAAAAATGTATAATGGTAAAAGTATAATGTAAGACAATATACAATTTACATTATACGATATACAGTTAAAAAAAATGGAAAGAACACATATAACACAAGAGATAAACATAACTGAATCGTTGATGAACCGCATCAATGAATTGATTAGTCATTATCCTGAGGGCAAACAAAAATCGGCTTTATTACCTGTTTTGCACGAAGTTCAAGATGCTCACGACAATTGGTTGAGTATTGAATTGCAAAACAAAGTTGCTGAAATTTTACAAATTCAAAATATTGAAGTGTACGAAGTAGTAACTTTTTACACGATGTACAACCAACGACCAATTGGAAAATTCATGTTTGAATTCTGTCAAACTTCTCCTTGTTGCCAAAACGGAGTGGAAGATTTAATGGATTACACTTGTTCTAAACTTGGCGTAAAAGTTGGCGAACCAACACCAGATATGATGTTTGAAGTTCGCGGTGTGGAATGTCTTGGCGCTTGTGGATATGCTCCAATGATGCAATTGGGTGATTTCTACCAAGAACATCTTACCAAAGAAAAAATCGATCAGTTAGTGTCTGATTGCAAAGACGGAAAAATCACTTTACACGATAAATAAAAAATGGAAAACAATCATTTAACATATTTCAAAATTGAAAACTTTAAGAAATTTGATTCTCTTGAGGTCTCTGATATTGGACAGATTAATTTGATTGTTGGTGATAACAATGTAGGGAAAACTTGCCTACTTGAAGCATTATTGTTTGATGAAGATATTGATAAATGTATTGAAAACCTTCATTATACTTTGTGTAAAAGAAGCATACACATACATCCTGAAGATGTAAGACTAAAAAAACCAAAATTGCCAGAATCTAATTATTTTGATTATTTAAAAAACAACACAAAATCAGAAGGAATTGCAATAAATTGGAATAATAATAAATTATTTTTACAAGATGTAAGCATTAATGACCTAACTGACTTGGATTTCGAAAAGGAAAAAAAACATAATTACGAAATTGGAAGACCAAATCTATGGATTAAAATATATAAAGAGGATGTTTTTGAAGAACTACAATTTATGTATTTGGATGATTTTAAAGTAAAATTTCACCATGATTATTTACCACTTATTAGAAAGGATGCAGGATTTAATAATGATATAGTTAAATATTTTAAAGAGTTAAACTTTGATGAACTAACTAGATTTAAAAAGACATTTTTATTATTTTTTGATGATTTTCAAGATATTGTTTTCAAAGATTATTTTGGTAGAGAGTTATTAGCCATTAAATTAGAGAGAAATAATGACTTTTTACCCATTACTTATTTTGGGGATGGATTTAATGAATTTATCAGATATATATTAGAAATTCCTAAAAACAAGAATAAAAGATTAATGATTGATGAAATTGCCAATGGTGTCCATTATTCTAAATTAAAAGACTTTTGGGTAAATATAATTCATTTATCAAAAGAATTAAATGTTCAGTTGTTTGCAACTACACATTCAAAAGAATGTATAGAGGCATATATTTCAGCATCAAATGAAATTAATTATAATAATGAAATAAGATTAATAGAATTAAAAGAATACAATTCAAAAATTTATTCTAACACTCTCAAGTATGATTCAATAATTACATCACTTGATTCTGAAGTGGAATTAAGAGGTGGAAATATTTTTAAGAATGATTGATTTTAATTTGCATAAAATTTTTGTTGAAGGTAAGACAGATCAATCTTTTATCCAATTTGTTTTAGAAAAACAGTTTGGAATTATATTAAATGATAATCAGGTAAATAATGCAATTATAAATTGTCAAGGTTGGTCTAACATTCAAAATCAAACTGGAATCCTTTTAGATAAAATAAGAACAGAGAACAATGGTAAAAATATCGTTATTTTTGACGCTGATGGAAAAAGTAATGATGGTGGTTTTAAAAAAAGAAAAACAGAATTAGAAAATATTGCAAAAAAAATAGGAATAACATTTGATATTTTTTTATTTCCTGATGATCAAAGTGATGGTGATTTAGAATTATTCTATTCGTCTTGCTTTAAGAATGACAAAGCCTTTTTTAAAGATTGTTGGAATAATATGTATTCATGTTTAGACGGAAACAAAAAACATTTAGAATTAAAATTTCCAAAATCAGCAGAAATGGTTTTCTCATATGTTGATTTATTTCAAGAATATAAAAGTGAAGAATATAAAAATACAAAATCAAAAAGAAGTTATTTCGATGAAAATCTTTGGGAATTTGATTTTGAAAAAAATGAATATTTAAAAAAATTAATTTCTTTTCTAAAAGAACATTTAAAATAGTAATGGGAAGAAAAATATTATTAGACAAAATAAACGTTCCAGGAATTAAAACTTATGAAGTTTATCGTCGTGAAGGCGGTTACGCATCAGTAGAAAAGGCCTTGAAAAAAATGACACCAGATGAAGTGGTTGAAGAAGTAAAAAATTCAGGACTTCGTGGTCGTGGTGGTGCAGGATTTCCAGCTGGAATGAAATGGAGTTTTATCGATAAAAAATCGGGAAATCCAAGACATTTAGTTTGCAACGCTGACGAATCAGAACCAGGAACTTTCAAAGACCGTTATTTAATGGAATACATTCCTCACTTATTGATTGAAGGAATGATTACATCAAGTTATGCGCTTGGAGCAAACCTATCCTATATCTACATTCGTGGCGAATACATGTGGGTTTACAAAATCTTAGAACGCGCCATTGCAGAAGCCAAAAACGCAGGTTGGTTAGGTAAAAACATCTTAAATTCTGGCTATGATTTAGAACTTCATGTTCAAATTGGTGGCGGAGCATACATATGTGGAGAAGAAACCGCATTGATTGAATCGTTAGAAGGAAACCGTGGCAACCCTCGAATTAAGCCTCCGTTTCCTGCAGTTTCAGGACTTTGGAGCAATCCAACAGTTGTAAATAATGTAGAAACTATTGCCGCTGTGCCATGGATTGTAAATAATTCTGGAGCAGAATATGCAAAAATAGGAATCGGTCGTTCAACAGGAACAAAATTAATTTCGGCATCTGGTCACATAAAAAATCCTGGTGTTTACGAAATAGATTTAGGATTATCGGTTTATGAATTTATGAATTCTGACGAATATTTGGGCGGAATGTCATCAGACAGACCATT
>NZ_JAYWFT010000116.1:0-10172 GCF_043778725.1 Flavobacterium sp.
TTCATATTGGCCTGTTCTTTTTGAACTTCTATTTTTCTAGCTTCAATTTCCTCTTTAGTAGGCTTTTCCATTTCGTCTCTCTCTGCTTTTTTCGCCTTCATTTCGGTTCTTTTTTCATCTCTTTTAGTAACCTCTTTAGTTACAAGTGCTTCTACTTCTTTAACTTGTTTTTCATTTAAAGTTAAGTCTTTCGTCATTTTCTTTACTTGAAAGTTAATGCGTTGTTCTGGAGTTAGTTTTTCTCTCTTTTCTCCTCTTTTTTCTTGTGCAAATGTTGTTAATCCAACAACTAATAATACTGCTAAAACTAAATTCTTCATTTTTTTATTTTTTTTAAGTTATGTACATAGGACTTTAATAGTTTAAAAAGGTTTAGTCATTAACAAATAATTAGTATTTTTCTGCTTTTAAAAACTATTAATTATTGCGCTACTAAATGTTTTGTTTTAAACAAAAAAAAATCGCTACTACGGCGATTTTCTTATATTCTGATGTTAAAAATTATATTTTTGGAAACAATGTAAGTTTTGTATATAATTCTTTATTTGCTTTAATTTTTGCCAATTGATCGTCATTCAAACTTCCTAAAATTTTTCTACCATATCGTTCATAAATTTCTTTTTTCTCGTCAAACGATTTTGAATTACTCATGTCTTCTGCTCTCATAAATAAAAGTGTAGAAATGTTACTTTTAGTACCTTCGTCAAGTTTAATAACTTTAGAAATAGCATCAACTTCTCCTATTACTACGTCTTTACTGCTAGATTGTTTTACATCTAATGTAGCAGCTTTTGTTTGTTGACCAAAAGAGCTTAAACTAAATGCTAATGATAGTGTAAGTATTGCAATTATTCTTTTCATAATATTCTTAAAATTAAATTGTTGAAAGGCGAATTTAATACTTTTTTTTAAAAGTCAATAAACTTTTTTATTTCTTTTCTTTAAATTGGTCTAATTTATAATTCAATAAATCTAAAAGTTGTTTATGACCAATGTCAAAATTGCTGCTTGTAATGCTTATTAACGATTTGGAAGTAGCATAAAGTAGGGTAGAATACTTTCTTGTAATCCAATATTTTTGACTCTCAATATATTTTTTGGTATCTATTAATTCTATATTGATGAATTTATTGTTTTTTACTATGATTTCGTTTATCATTTTAATGTCTTTCCAGTAAAATGTTTTGCTTTTAAAAACTCCACTATTTATTGTGAATCCTCTTTCGTTAATTTCAATTGAAGAATTGTTATTAAACAATTTTAAAAAAGACACAATTAATCCAAAACCAAAGAAAAGAAAACCAAAAACTCCAATTGTTATTTTCTCATATTTATTTCCAAAATCAAATCCTTCTGGATACACTATCAACGGAATACAAATAATAACTATAAACAAGCAACTAAACAATAACAAGAGATTTTTAGAATAACTTCCTCTGATAATGATTGGGTTTAAATGGTAGCTAATGAATTTATTTTCCTTAGCATTTTCCTTATTTAGAAAATAAAGAAACAAGCCGCATCCAGTAAAAAATAGGGTAGAGCAAACTAAAATTAATCGTTCTTTAAATAATTCTTCTGAAGAACTATCTGGGTAAATACAAGTATACGATTTATAAATTGCCCAACTTCCGCCCAAAAAAAATAGAAAACAGATTAAATAAATTAATCGCATTTTCCATTTTTGAAGGTTTATATTTTTAAACACTATCTTAGTTTAAAAAAACAGTTTTAAGGTCGCCGTCAACAACTACTTTAGTTAAACCATGTTTTGCTAAACCTTTCATTGCAGCATCCCATTTTTTTCCGCTTAAAGCTGATTTTTCTTTTAGTTGAGCAATAGGCTGATTGTTTTCTAATTTTAATAAACTAATAATCCATTTCTCATCTTCAGTAAGTTCAATCTGTTTTTTCTCAGGTCGCATTTGAGGAAAAAATAATACTTCTTGAATAGAGGCATTATTCGTCAAGAACATTATCAATCTATCCATTCCAATTCCTAATCCAGAAGTTGGTGGCATTCCATATTCTAAAGCTCTCAAGAAATCTTCGTCAATAATTCCGTTAGCTTCATCATCACCTTTTTCAGAAAGTGCCATTTGAGCTTCAAATCGTTCGCGTTGGTCAATTGGATCATTCAATTCAGAATAAGCATTGGCAACTTCTTTACCACAAATCATCAATTCAAATCGCTCTGTAAGTTCAGGATTATCTCTGTGTTCTTTACACAAAGGCGACATTTCTTTAGGGTAATCAGTAATAAAGGTAGGTTGTATAAAATTTCCTTCACATTTTTCTCCAAAAATCTCATCAATCAATTTTCCTTTACCCATCGTTGCATCTACTTCAATTCCCATAGATTTTGCAGCGTCAAATAATTCAGCTTCACTTTTTCCAGAAATATCAAAACCTGTAAATTGCTTGATTGCATCTGTCATTGTAACTCTAGCATAAGGCGCTTTGAAGTTTACTTTATGTTCACCAAAAGTAGCTTCTGTGGTTCCGTTTACTTCCTTGGCACAATGTTCCAATAGGTTTTCTGTAAATTCCATCATCCAATTGTAGTCTTTGTAGGCTACATAAATTTCCATTGCAGTAAATTCTGGATTGTGAGTTCTGTCCATTCCTTCATTTCTAAAGTTTTTAGAAAACTCATATACACCATCAAACCCACCAACAATCAATCTTTTTAGATACAATTCGTTAGCAATTCTCAAATATAAAGGAATATCCAATGCATTGTGATGCGAAATAAATGGTCTTGCCGCAGCACCACCAGGAATTGCCTGAAGAATTGGAGTTTCTACCTCAATATAACCAGCGGTGTTAAAAAAGTTTCTCATGGCTGTGAACAATTTTGTTCTTTTCATGAAAACTTCTTTCACATTTGGATTCACAACCAAATCTACATAACGCATTCTGTAACGCAATTCGGCATCATTAAAAGCATCATGAACAGTTCCTTCTTCATCCGTTTTTGGTAATGGCAATGGTCGCAAAGTTTTGCTTAAAAAAGTAAACCCATCAACACGAACACACTGTGCACCAACTTTTGTAGTAAAAAGTTCACCTTCAATACCTATAAAATCTCCTAAATCGGTTAATTTTTTAAATACTTGATTGTACATTGTCTTGTCTTCACCAAGGCACAACATATCACGGTTTAGATACAATTGAACCCTACCCTCACTATCTTGCAATTCAGCAAAACAAGCCTTTCCTTGATCGCGAACACTCATCAATCGTCCAGCAAGAATAACCTTCTTACCGTCTTCAAAATTTTCTTTCACCTGTTTCGAAGTATGATTTACAGGAAATAAATTTGCTGGATAAGGGTTAATACCAAGAGCACGCAAAGCGTCAAGTTTTTCTCTTCTAATGATTTCTTGTTCTGAAAGTTGCATATATAGTGTATTTAAGCGTGCAAAGATAATAAAAGAATACAGAATTTAGAATGCATATTTTTAGATTTTTAGAAGCGAAAGGCTTGGGCTTTATCTACCTTCCATATTCCCGCTTTCCGTTCTATCCCGAAGTTTCGGGATGCCACTGCAATCGGGGCTAGATAGCAAACTTTTTGTATATTTGTAAAAATTTTAAATCATATGAAAAATATAAAATTACTTTTTTCTTTACTTGTTATTTTTAGTTTAACAAGTTGCACAATTACAGAGAAATTAATCATCAACGATAATGGTTCTGGTAAATTTGCCTACGATATTGATGGTTCCAAAATGATGTCTATGATGGGAAGTGCTTTTAAAAGTGACACTATAGTAGGCGATACAAAGGAAACGGTAAAAAGAAAAAATAAAAAAGTTGTCGACAGTACTTTTACTTTCAAAGAAATGTTTGCTAGTAAAAAAGACAGTATTTCTAAATTATCTACAGAGGAACAAGATAAAATAAAAAAGATGGAGCGATTTAGCGTTAGAACCATCGTAGATGAAGAAAAAGGAATCATGAATTATTCTATGTTTACCGATTTCAATTCAATTTCTGAACTTCAAGATGTAATGTCGCCGTTGCAATCAATGAAATCACTATCGCCAACCGGACAAAAATCGGGCGGTTTAGGAATGGCTCCAGATGCTATTGATGACAATTCATCGGTAAAATATTTTTATGACGGAAAAACGTTCAAGAAAACAGTTTCCAAAATAGAAAAGAAAAAAGAAGAAGCAAAAGAAGATATAGCAAGCGCCGAGTCAGAAGCATTACGATTAAAAGAATCTATGGAAATGTTTTATGATCAGTCTAATTTTAAAGTAGTCTATCAATTTCCAAAAGCAGTGAAAAAAATTTCTATAGAAAATGCTTTATATAGCGAAGATAGAAAAACAATAACCATAGAATATCCTTTAAAAGATTACATGGAAAATCCATCCAAATTAAACTTTGAGGTAGAATTTCAATAATAGATTTTATTAAATAAAATAAACTTTGCCATTAGTTGCGTTTTATGGCAGTAAAAAAAATGAATAAAAAAATCCAACTTCAAGATTTAGGAAATAAAGATTACAAAGAAACTTGGGATTATCAAGAGGATTTGTTCAAGCAAATTGTTGATGTGAAAATTCAAAATAGAAGAGAAGAGTTAAATCTTTCTACACCAAACTATTTTCTTTTTGTAGAGCATCCACATGTTTACACTTTAGGAAAAAGTGGTGATATTTCCAATTTGTTACTTTCAGAAAAACAACTTGAAGAAAAAGGAGCCACATTCTATAAAATAAATAGAGGCGGCGATATTACCTATCACGGTCCAGGACAAATTGTAGGTTATCCAATTCTTGATTTAGAAAATTTCTTTACAGATATTCACAAATACTTACGTTTTCTAGAAGAAGTAATAATTCTAACTTTAGCAGAATACAATATTGTAGGAGCAAGAAGTGAAGGCGAAACAGGAGTTTGGCTTGGCGTTGGAACACCGTTTGCAAGAAAAATTTGTGCCATGGGCGTTCGCGCAAGTCGTTGGGTTACCATGCATGGATTTGCCTTAAACGTAAATGCCAATTTAGGATATTTCGACAATATTATTCCTTGTGGTATAAAAGGAAAGGCAGTAACATCTCTACAAGTAGAACTTGGTGTAGAAAATGTTAACGAAGAAGAAGTGAAAGAAAAAATCTTAAAACATTTTTCAAATTTATTTCAAGTAGAAATTATCAAACAATAATGTATTGGGTTAATTAAAGAAAACTCAAGACCATAAACTCACAATTTCAACTTCATTTGTTCTGGTAACAACCTAAAGCTCATTCTGTGGTACTTTGTTGTGCCATATTTTCTAATAGCTTCACGATGTTCTTTAGTTGGATATCCTTTGTTTTGTTTCCAATTGTACATAGGAAATTCTTCATGAATTTTATCCATGTACTCATCTCTATACGTCTTTGCTAAAACCGATGCCGCTGCAATACTCATGTACTTAGAATCGCCTTTAACAATCGTACTATATGGAATGTTATTAATTGGTTTAAATCGATTGCCATCTACTATAATATATAAAGGTGTAGGATTTAACCTCACAATACATTCTTGCATAGCCTTTATTGAAGCATTTAAAATATTGATTTTGTCAATAACAATAGGTTCTATATGAGTTACCGAAAAAGAAATTGCCCTATCTTCTATAATAGGTCTTAGTTTTTCCCTAGTTTTTTCTGATAATTGTTTAGAATCATTAAGTAAATCCAGTTCAAATTTTTCAGGAAGTAAAATGGCAGCCGCAGTAACAGGACCAGCTAAGCAACCTCTTCCAGCTTCATCAGTGCCACATTCTAAAATGTATTGCGAAAATCTTAAATTTAACATAAAATTAATTTTGATAAAAATATAAATTTTAACGCAACCTTTTGCATAATTCTTCATCTAAGTAATGTGTTGCAACCACTATGTTAGTAAACCGCTTGAAAATTTTAACAAAAATAAAATGTAATATTCCGAAGTATTATTTGTTTATTTAAGAAATTATTAAGAAGTTTGCGGAATAACTAACTCAAATAAAATTAATATGAGATCGAAGTTCAAATGGATTTTTACGCTATTAGTAGCGTTATCAATGCAGTTTTCGTTTGCACAAGAGAAAACTGTAACAGGCGTGGTAACAGATGGCGGTATGTCATTGCCAGGCGCAAATGTTGTTGTTAAAGGAACAAAAAATGGTGCTTCAGCTGATTTAGATGGTAAATTTTCCATCAAAGCTAAAGCAGGAGATGTTTTAATTGTTTCTTTCCAAGGTTATGAAACAAAATCAGTAACTGTTGGCGCAGCAAATAATTACAGAGTAGTTTTGAATGAAGCTGCTAAAGTTCTTGAAGCTGTAGTTGTTCAAGGTTATAGAACTGTTTCTAAAAAATTAGCTGTTACATCAGCGGCAACTGTTAATAGCAAGACTATTGAAAACAGACCAAATGCTAATGCTATTAATACACTTCAAGGTCAACTTGCTGGGGTTAATATTACAGCAAGTACTGGTCAGCCAGGTTCTAAATCAACTGTAATTATTAGAGGATTAGGAACTATTACAGGTAATAGTGATCCGTTATATGTTATTGATGGTTTTCCATCTAATAGTGATAACTTTAGATCTATAAATCCTAATGATATTGCAACTGTCGATGTTTTGAAAGATGCTTCTGCTATTTCGGAGTATGGATCAAGAGGTTCAAATGGTGTAATTGTAATTAAAACTAAAAAAGGTAGCTATGGTGAAGCTAAAACTACTTTTAGATATTCTACTCAATTTGGAATTAGTGAATTACAAAAACCAAAATACAGCTATGCTACTTCAAGAGAGTTGCTTAAGATTGAACAAGGATATGGTTCAGGTTTGGGCGCTACTTTAACAGATGCTCAAATTGATGCTTTTGGTGTTCAAACTGACTGGGTAGATTACTTTTTTAGACAAGGTACATCAGTTAGTCACAACTTTAGTATTGAAAATAACTCTAAAAATGTAAACTCATTTACTTCTGTTGGTTATTTTGATCAACAAGGTGTTTTAGAAACTACAGGATTAAAGCGTTTTACAATAAGAAATAATGTGAACGGAAAGTCTGCTAACGAAAAATTTAAGTATTCTGTTAACACAGCAATTGGTCACTCTAAAAATAATGAAGCAACTAACCTTGGTGGTGGCGCAATTAATAGAAATTATGTATTAGGAGCTTATATTTCTGCGCCATACATTTCTCCTAGTACTTATCAGAATCCAGCTCAATTGTTTGATTTGTATAACACAGATGGTACTTTATTGTACACGCCATTAATGTTAATTGATAAATTAAAGACATATAACAATCTTACGGAAGAAACAAGACTTAATGTATCAGCAGAAGCTTCTTACAAAGTTTTCAAAGATTTAACAGCAAGAATTCGTACTTCTGGAGAGTTATTGTCTAATAGATTTTTCCAATCAGAACACCCTAACTCTTTCAATGCTTTATTGTTTGAACCTCAAGTTGGATACAAAGGATTTGAAGATATTAACCAAAGAAGAGAATTTACATTTAATAACCTTTATCAAATAGAATATAACAAAACTTTTGGAAAACATACGGTTAATTTTGTTGCAAGTTCTGAGTACAATCAATCAAGGTTAAATACTAATAACTTTAGACAAAGAGGTTTAAATCCTGATACTTTTGTTCCTAATACTGGAGCAGGTTATTTAGCAGATACTTCAGCAAATGATTTCTATGTGCCAGTTGTTTCAGCTTCTCAATTGAGAGTTGATCTTATATCATATTTTGCGTCGCTTGATTACGACTTTAATAAAAAATATGGTGTTGTTGGTTCTTACAGAAGAGATGCTTCAAGTAGATTTTTAGGAAAAACAAATCAATCAAAAAGTTTTTGGTCATTTGGTGCTAGATGGAATCTTGAAGAAGAAAATTTCGTAAAATCTTTAAACATATTTGATGTTTTAAAATTAAGAGGTTCTACAGGTACTGTTGGTAATCAAAGAATTGTTGATGGTACTGTTTTCGCTGGAGTTATTCCTCCTGGTTTTGCCGATATATACTCAATTGGTAATAACGCATATAATGGAGGTCAAGGTTACAATATAGCATTTGGTTATCCAGATTTGAGATGGGAAACTACAAAACAATATAACATTGGACTTGATTTTGAACTTTTCAAAAGCCGTTTAAGAGGTGCATTTGATATTTATAATAGAAATACTTATGATTTGTTTTTATCGGAACCTATTTCGCCAGCTGTTGGAGCTTTGAGTATTACAAAAAATTCAAATGCTAACATCACGAACAAAGGTGTTGAATTGAACATAGCTTATGATGTTATTAAAAATTCAAATGTTACTTTGACTTTGCGTGCAAACGGATCAAAAAATAAAAATGTAGTTGACGGAATAAAAACCAATAACGGTCAAATATTTGCAGGAACAGCTCCTTCTTATCTTACACAAAACGGAGGTACAATTGAAGAGCCTTATGTTTATCCTTATATCGGTGTAAATCCAGCAAATGGTAATTTATTGTTTGAAGATATTAATGGTAATCCTACTGAAACTCCTACAACAGCAGACAGAAGAGCGTCTGGTAAAAATTACATTCCTGTTTATCAAGGTGGTTTTGGTTTTGATTTTGATTACAAAGGATTCTTTGTATCAACAACATTTACATATGCATTCGATGTTTGGAGATTTGATTTTGATTTACAAAATCTTTATGATCCATCTAATATTGGTACTTTTAATGTAACTGATGATTTATTAAATGCATGGACTCCTACAAATACAAATACTCAAGTTCCAGCTTTAAAGGCAGCTAACTATGCAGCAGCAGATGATTCAGATCGTTTCTTGAGAGATGCATCTTACATAAGATTAAGAAATGTTCAACTTGGATATAAAATACCAAAAAGATTTATTGAAAAAACATTCTTTAAAGATGTTACTTTAAATGTTCAGGGTGAAAATTTATTCAACATTACTAAATGGAGAGGTTTTGATCCAGAAAGTGATAGAAATGCTGACGTTTATCAATATCCAACTCCAAGAATTATTACTTTGGGTCTAGATTTGAAATTTTAACTATTATATTATACTAAAAATGAAAAAAATATTTAAATTATTATTAGTCTTTTCAAGCGCACTTTTTGTGTCTTGTGACGAAGGTTTGTTAGAGCCATTTACACCAGGCGCTCAAACTGAAGATGTTGCTATACGTAAAACTTCGGATTTACAAAAGTTAATGAATTCTGCTTATGCAAATTTAACTAACAGAGAAGATATGGTTTTTACATCTGTTTTTACAGATGAGGCTGGAATTGGATTTGCTAATGGTGGTCAAGGAACTACAACTGATTTTGTATTCTTTTTAAACGCATCTTCAACGGCTCCTAATTCTATATGGACATCAAGTTATTTTACTTTATCACGTGCTAATCGTGTTATAAAATTTGCTGATATTATTGTTCCAGTTGACGCTGTAGATGCTCAATTAATTGCCAGATTAAAAGCAGAGGCCTTAACAGTTAGAGCTTTGTGTCACATTAAAATTATGTCATATTTTTCTCCTAACCCAAAAGATGACAATCAATTAGCGGGTATTCTTGCTGATAGAGTTATTGAGTCTAGCGAAACTAATTTGTTAAGAGTTACAAACGGTCAGTTTTATTCTCTTATTCACTCAGATCTTAATCAGGCATTAACTATATTTAATGGTTTATCTTTGCCTGCTGCAAATCTTTACCCAAATGTTACGTTTTATCCTAACAAAAATCTTGCAAAAGCTTTAAAAGCTAGAGCATATGCTTTGAAAGGTGATTATACAAATGCTGAAATTTGGGCGGATGATGTCATTACAACTTCTGGAATTAATTTAGCAACTGCTGCTAATTACAACAACATTTTCTACACAGATAATGAAGCTGCAAATACTGAGGTTATATTTAGATTGAAAAGAACTTTACAAAATTCTTCACAAGCAACAAATTTAGGTAACGGTTGGGCATCTGTTAATTCAACTGCTAGTGGTTCTCCTTTCTATGAAGTAAGTAGATCTTTGTTCAATGTATTGAATGCTACTCCTACCGATGTTAGAAGATCAACTATTGTTCATCCAACTTCTACTATTGATCCTAATTATGCAACATCTTTAGATTATAAAACTACAGATAGATTGGTTTTAGGTAAATAT
>NZ_JAYWFT010000117.1:0-28593 GCF_043778725.1 Flavobacterium sp.
TTGAAGATTCAAACAATGCAGTTTCAACACAAAAATTAATTATAAAATAATATGAAAAAAGTAATCATAATCTTGATCTTAGCACTAGGTTTAATGTCTTTTGAAGTAGAGGTTACTACTTTTTGACCTTGAATCGAATAAATTTCTACAGATTTAACTTCATTTTCGATTTCAATTGAGAAATTATCTGAAGTTGGATTTGGGTAGATAGTTGCTTTTAGGTTATTTGAATTAAAATTTTGATTTGACAACAATGAATTATTTGTGTACAAACTTGTTATTTCTGCTTGGGATAAAACTCGGTTATAGATTTTTAAATCGTCTACAGCTATTTCGTAATTACCTCCGATTGTAAATACTGAGTTGGGAGTATTCCAAGCCGATTTATTTCCAGACGCAACTTCTATTCCGTCTCGATAAATTTTTGCTGTTGTTCCGTCAAATGTTGTAACAATGTGGGCCCAAACATTACCCGAAAATCCTGAACCAACTGCACTCAAATCATTGGCATAACCAAAATTCACTAGATTGTTGGTTTGAACCGAAATGCCATAGCTTTGGTTTGAAGATAGCGCACCATAATAGCAAATTCGTGAATCTGTTGATTGAATAGGTATAATTGCCCAAACAGAAACTGATCTTGCCGCATTGCCAGTTGGCAAATTAGTGATTGAAGCAGTTGAAGTATCGATTATACGCAAAGCTTTTTGAGGAACACCATTTCTATTGGCTACAAAAGTATTGTTTATAGCAACAGAAAAAGGTGTATTTCCTGCAATATTATTTAACGTATTGTCAAATGAATATTCTGCGATAGCTGCCAATGGGTCTGCTTGAGTAAAACTCATAATAGACGAACTTGTGGTTCCAAAACTATTGGTTGCTACTACTTGATAAAAATACGTTGTACCTGCGACCAAACCAGTTAAGCTTGTGGCATGTGAAGAAGCGCTGGTACCTGTTGCATTTCCTCCAATTACTTGTAAGTTTAAATTGGTTGAAGATGTTCCATAGTTTATAACAGATGTTGCTGTTGATGAAACACCATTAGCATTTATAGAATAATTGATTGTTGACGAAGTTGCACTAGTTGGAGAAACATTAGTAACAGAAACAATAGGATTTTGATTTGTTGTTGAGCTTGAGTTGAACAAATTCATAGCTTCTGCATCAGAAACGGCATAATTATAGATTTTCAAATCGTCTAATGCTCCGTCAAAATACTTTTCGCCCATAAATTCGCCAATCGTAAAAATATTGGAAGCTATTGTGGTATTCCAAGACACTGTTGCCGTTCCATAAAGTGCTCCGTTTAGATATACTTTAGAACTAGTACCGTTATATACAAATATAAAATGTTGCCAGTCATGAAAGTCAAAACCTGTTATGGGTTGCGTATGATTGTTTGCATATCCTAAATGCGCTAGCGATGTTACTGGATTACCAGAAAGATTTCCACTCGCTATCAACGACCCACCATTTGCTTTGCTTGTTAAAGCTGTGCCGTAACCATAAAAATGATTGTATCCAATGGTGTTGTAAGTATTGATTTTTGCCCAAACCGATATTGTTCTTGGGCTGTTACCATAAGGTAAGCCTGTAATAGTTGCACTACTTCCTGTGTTGATAATATTAATGGCGCTACCTGCATTTCCGTTTCTGTCAAATCCGAAACTCGTTCCTGAATTTGATGAAAAAGGCGTATTTCCATTTACATTATTATAGGTATTGTTAAAATTGTATTCGGTTATCAGCTGAGGCGTTACAGCAACAGCGGCAGTCGTAAAACTCTGCACTGCACTGTAAACAACACCAAAAGCGTTACTTGCAAGAATATTCCAATAGTAGGTGGTTGCTGGCAACAAAGCAGGTGAATTTTGATTTAAATTCGCACTAAAACCAGCGCCTGCAACTCCCATTGTTAAACTTGGTCCAGAGTTTAAATTTGCCTGTACGGTATTGTATTGTACCCAAGCCGTAGCATCTGCACCACCTCCTGCTAAAGTACAATAAAAGGTGTGGATATATTGGTTGACAGTATTTACTTGTGCCTGCGAAATGTTAGACAACGTTGGTTTTGGAAATTGAGCCTTGGCATTCAATCCAATAAAAAAGATTGCAATAATAAGTAATATTTTTTTCATAAATAAATAGTTTAAATTCAGTGACAAAAGTCTGTAAATGAGAGTGATTAAATTGTAACATTTCATGAAATCGTGCTTTTTTTTCACGAAATGCAGATTTTTGAATCAAAATATATTTTATAACAAAAAAAACCGCAACTTCAAGAGTAAAGTTGCGGTTAACCAATTGTTTAGATTGGAGTTAAAAACTAAAAACTATCATTACTAAAATTAGGGTATAAAGTGTGGTAAGTGTAATTTCAAGACGGTATTTTTCTATTATTTTCATAGTTATTTCACAATTAATTTTTGAGTATTTCTATTATTATTTTCATCTTCAATTTGAACTAGATACATTCCTTTAGGTAAATTGGAAACGTTTATGTTTTTATTTTCAGATGTCAATACTTTTTGACCTTGAAGAGAATAAATTTCAACTGATTTTACTTCGTTTTCCATTTCAATTGTGAAATTATCCGAAGTTGGATTTGGTTGTATTGTTGCTTTAAATTCTCTTGAATCTAGTGTGTTGGTTGCAAGTGAATTATAAGTATATAGATTCATTGCTTCTGCATCTGTAACTGCGTAATTGTAAATTTTTAAATCATCTATTGCTCCGTTAAACGAAATTTCTCCACCAACTCCAATTCCTAATTTGAATATATTAGCGTTGTTTAATGTGTTCCATGTTTTAGCTTGGCTTGATAAAAGCGAACCGTTTCTGTAAATTCTTGAAGTTGTGCCATCGTAAGTCATTACATAGTGATACCAAGTTGCAAGTTGGTGAATAATTGTATTTGTTGATGCATAGGTGTGATTATTTGCATATCCAAAATGTCCAACTTGTTGTGATAATAGACCAACACCATTTGCATTATTAGCTGAGCTTTGACCATAAGAATATACCATTGCAGATTCACCACTTGGGTTCCAAGAATTGATTTTCACCCAAAATGACACACTTCTTGCACTACTTCCATAAGGAAGATTTGGTATAGTTGCAGTTGAACCAGAATCAAAAATATTTAAAGCACCATTTGCGCCACCATTTCTACCAGTAACAAATGAAGTTCCAGTATTTGAACTAAATGGAATATTGCCATTTATGTTATTGTAGGTGTTATTGAAGTTATATTCAGTGATAAGTTGTGGTGTTGGTGGCGAAGCTGTTGTAAAACTTCCTAATATCCTATTTCCTGTTAGAGTAGGAGAATAAGCACCTGCACTGTAATAGTATGTAGTGCTTGGACTTAGTCCAGTAAAATTATAAACGAAAGTAGTTGGAGTGTTTGTAGATGTATTAGAAACAACATTATAAGAAGTAAAAGAAGATGCGTTTAATCCATAATCTAGTACTATTGAACTTTGAATTCCAAATGTATTCACATCAAAATTTATTTGTGCAGAAGATATAGTAATATTTGAAACAATAGCATTTGTTGTACTTGGAGGTGTTCCACTTGTGGTAAAACTTCCAGTCATTGTTACCGCAGCTTGACTAGATGCATTGTAGGCATCAATTGCATAATAGTATAAAGTGTTCGGAGTTAAATTTGTAATATCTTGAAATAAAGCTACAGGTGTATTTCCATTAATTGGGCCATTCTGAAGAAAGCTTCCTGACATTATTGGTGTTGTGTTGTATTGTACAAAAGCATTTGATGTACTGTTTTGTGCGTTCACTGAAAAGTTTATTCTTACTGATGTTGCAGTAATATTGGTAACAGTTACATTTGAGATAATTGGTGCAGCATATAATTGAATGCAAAATGTTGTAATTAATGTAATAAATAATGAATGTAGTTTTGTTTTCATCTCTTTGTTTTTAAAAATTAAGTAACAAAAATCTATCTAATTACTTGTATAATTTTTTGACTTTCACGAAATGATATTTCCTTTTCATGAAACAATTAATTCATTTCATAGAGCAAACTGTAGTTAAAATTTTTATAACGAATCTGTAATCCTTTAGTTTCTTCGTTACTTTGATTAAAATTACTTAACTTTTATAAAATGAACATTCTGATTGTTGAAGATTATCAAGAATTGGCAAATGAATTGACCGATTATCTCTCTAAAAATGGTTACTTATGCAGAGCTGTGACTACTTGTAACGATGCTTTAGAAGAAATTGAGGTGAACGATTATGACGCGATGCTTCTAGATTTGGGCTTGCCTGACGGAAGCGGATTTGATGTTTTAAAAGCCATTAGAAAATTAAAAACCAAAATGGCAGTTATTGTAGTTACTGCGCGTGGCGAACTTGATGATAAAATTAACGGATTGGAACTTGGTGCCGATGATTATCTTACAAAACCATTTGCACTTACAGAACTTGGAGCACGCTTGTTTGCCGTAATAAGAAGGATTCATGGATTTACAGTAAATGAATTAAACGTCCACGGATTTAAAATTCAATTGCAAGATTACAAAGTTTTATTTGACGAAAATTCAATTTCTTTAACCAAAAAAGAATTTGATATTTTTCAATATTTAGCCTTAAATAAAAACCGTGTTATTACTAGATTACAACTCACAGAACATGTTTGGGGTGATGTTCTAGAAGTAAATTCTGATTCTAATTTTATTGATGTTCATGTGCGAAATCTTAGAAAAAAACTTGATAAATTTGCCAATTTGGATTGGTTTGAAACAGTAAGAAATGTTGGATACAGAATTAATATATAAATGAAAATCAAACATCAATTAGCGGTTTTTAATTTGATAACTCGATTGTTAATTATCTTGATTTTGTGGTTTTCACTTCCAATTCTGATAAAGAAAATCGTTTATAAACACATTGATAAAAGTTTGATTGAAAAAAAGGAAAAGTTTATTCAGCACCTAGACAAGCAAGAAATTAACGATTTTATCAGTAGAAACGATTCGACAGAAACCTACGCAAGTTTTTCTACACTTCACAATGAATTTCTACAATTGTATCGGTCTAAAGATGGTTTTATAAACCACAAAAGTACGTTTGTTGATGAAGCTAGAAGTATTGAAGATGAAGTAAACGATTATCGAGTTTTGTATTATAATTTCACCTACGAAAACGCTAGATACATTCTAGAGGTTGGAAATAATATAGGTGAAATTAAAGATTTAACTTTTACCATAAGGTTTTTTACATCAATCTTGTTGCTTATTGTTGTAACGCTAACTTTTATAGCAGACACTTTTTTAATAGAATTTCTACTGAAACCATTTTACAAGATAATCAATACCAAAATAAAATTTGTAAACGAGCCAGAATCATTTAATTATGATAAAGTACATTCGTATTCGTCTGATTTTGATGAACTAGATTCTGGACTTAATCTAATGATGTATCGAATTCAGGAGCTTTTTAAGAAAGAAAAACAATTTATAGCCAATGTTTCACATGAGTTATTAACGCCAATTGCATTATTAAAAAACCGATTTGAGAATTTAATTCAAAATGAATCGTTAGATGATGAAGCCGTTGATAAAATTGCAAGTTCACTTCGAACCTTAGATTTATTAAAAAAAATCATCAATAATTTATTGTTGATTTCTAGAATTGAGAACAATCAGTTTACCAATCACGAATCGGTTGCTATCAAAGAATCGGTTGCTAAAACTCTTGAAGAACTAGAAGATAGAATTCAGCAAAAGAACATTGTGGTTTTAAATGAAATTGTAGAAGATTTCTCTTTTCTTGGAAATAAGATATTGATTCATATTCTAATTTATAATTTAATGCTCAATGCCATAAAATATAATATCGAAAACGGAAAAATTACAATTAAAGATTCTTTCTCTAATGGAAAATATATAATTTCTATTTCCGACTCTGGTCAAGGAATGACAGAAGAGCAGCTAAAAACAATTTTTAATCGATTCGATAGATTTGATTCCAATCAAGATGGCCACGGACTTGGTTTGGCAATAGTAGATAGTATTGCAAAGTTTCATCATTGTGCTATTTCAGTAACTTCACAAAGCACTATTGGATCTACTTTTAGTATTGTGTTTCCATCAAACTTATAAAGAAAAGTAAAAATCGCTTAGTAGCATTAATCTTCATTTTGTCTTCATTTTTGGGTTATACATTTGTCCTATAAAAGTTTAATTATTAATTCAAAATTTTAGAAATCATGAAATCACAGATTCAAGAAAATCAAAAAAACTCACTACTAAGCTTTAGTAAAAAAGTACTGATGTTAGTTGTGCTAATTTTAGGAACAACAGCAATGGTAACCGCTGCAACGCTTCCTGTAAAAAAAGTAGTTGCAAAAGAAGCAGGAATTTCTAAACACAAAAAAGCAAAAGCAGATCGCAAAGCCAAAAAAATGGAAGCGAAAAAAGCGGAAAGTGCGAAAAAATAATTAAGACTATGATTTTGCTAAAATGAAAATGAGTTTAAGTTGTAGAATTTAGCCAAACGATAGTTTTAATTGAAGGAAAGCTGGTAAATTTTTTTATCAGCTTTTTTTATAGTCACAATTAATAAAATGTTAAAATTTGTAGAAAAAACAAAACTTCATTTAATCTTCATTTAGCGGTTTTACATTTGTACTATAAATAATTACAAACACAATTTAATTAATAATAAAAATTTAGAAATCATGAAAAAAGTATTTATGTTGGCTGCATTAGTTTTAGGAACAACTGCAATGGTAAACGCTCAAACAACTCCTGCAAAAGCAGTTGTTACAAAAGAAACAAAACATGTTAAAAAAGCTAAAGTTAAAGCTGAAAAAACAGCAGATGTTGTTGCGCCAGCTAAAGCAGAAGTTGCTAAAAAAAAATAACTAAAAACTAAGAATGTAAATATAGATTTGAGTACCTTTATAACAAGGAAATTTACATTCTAGATTTTAGTTAAAAAGGCTAATAAGAAATTATTAGCCTTTTTTTATTTAAAAGAAAGTTAATGAATGTGAAATATTTTACTATTCTTCGTTAATTTGTTAAAAATTTAATTAATGGCTTTTAGATTACTAATTTTATTTATAGTTGTAGCATTCATAGAGCTTTATGCTTTTCAGGCAGTTAAAACATTTACTAAAGTACGCTGGGTTTTAATATCTTATGTTGTTATTTCTTTGGTGGTTATTGTTTTTATATCGTATCAATTTACAAAATTTGATAGAAGTGTTGGTCAAACTCAAATGACAATGCTCACTTTGGGATTGTTACTATTGGTTTTAATTCCGAAATTAATTTTGACTTTAGTTTTATTTTTTGAAGATGTTTACAGAATTTTTTCTGGTGCAATTTCTAAGATATCGGGTACAGCAACCGATTCGTTTCTTCCAGAAAGAAGAAGATTTGTAAGTCAAATTGCACTTGGAATAGCAGCTATTCCGTTTACTTCCTTGATCTACGGAATGACTTTTGGAAAGTACAATTACAAAGTAATTCGTCAACAGATTTTCTTTCCTAATTTACCTGATGCTTTTGATGGTTTTAAAATCACTCAAATTTCTGATGTGCATAGTGGTAGTTTTGATAATCCAGAAAAAATAAATTATGCAATTGATTTGATTAACGAACAAGAATCGGACATGATATTGTTTACTGGCGACATTGTAAATACGCATGCTAAAGAAATGCTTCCGTGGATTGAAACTTTTAATCGAATAAAAAAGCATGAATTTGGAAAACATTCTGTTCTAGGAAATCACGATTATGGCGAGTATGTAGATTGGAAAACAACACAAGAAAAAGATCAAAATTTTCATGACATAAAAGCACTTTATGGGAAAATTGGATTTAATTTAATGTTAAACGAACATACTTACATTAAAAAAGGAAACGATAAAATTGCTTTAGTTGGTGTGGAAAATTGGGGTGTAAAATTTAAAAAAGCTGGAGATTTGCATAAAGCATCCGAAGGATTAACCAAGGAAGAGTTTAAAATATTAATGAGTCACGATCCTAGCCACTGGGATGCTGAGGTTAATAAACATCCTAAAGATTTTCATTTAATGCTATCTGGACATACACACGGATTGCAATTTGGTATTGAAATTCCTGGTTTTTTCAAATGGAGTCCGGCTCAGTATGTTTATGATCAATGGGCAGGATTATATGAAAACCTTGGTAAATATATTTACGTAAATAGAGGTTTTGGGTTTCATGCATATCCTGGTAGAGTAGGAATTATGCCCGAAATAACAGTAATTGAACTAAAAAAAGGTAAAAGTTTAGTATAATTACTTTAAAATGCTACATTTGTAGTAGAATATTTCTTTTTTAAATAAGAAAATAATTAATATTTTGGTTTTATGTCAAAATTTGGAGAACTTATAAATGCTCAAGTTCCTGTGTTAATTGACTTTTACACAGAGTGGAACGAATCTTCTGTATCAATGCATCCTGTAATTAGAGATGTAGCTGCAGCGCTTGGCGATAGAGCAAAAGTGATAAAAATAGATGTTGATAAGAATCAAGAATTAGCCGAAGCACTTCGTATAAAAGGATTGCCAACATTGATGATTTATAAAGAAGGTCAAATGGTGTGGCGACAATCAGGAGAATTGGATGCTAATACTATAATTGGTTTGGTTCAAGAACAAGTCTAATTCTTTAGGCACTTTTTATAACATCACAAACAAATCCGTTTTTGTTTAAAAATTCTAGAACTCTTGGTAAAGTATATTCCAAGTTGTAGAATGCTTTTTTACTGTCGTGAAAAACGATAATACTCCCTGATTTTACATTTTTCAATACATTTTCCAAACATTTCTCAGGAGTAATTGTTGTGTCAAAATCGTATGAAATGATATCCCACATTATTATCTTATAACCTAATTTTCTTATTGGTTTAGATTGTGATGGCTTAATTTTGCCGTAAGGCGGACGAAACAGATGGCAGTTGGCAGTTTTTAGTTTAGAGATTTCAGCAGTACAAAGTTTTGTGTTTTCAATATAATTAGACGTTTCGGTTTTCCATCCATTTAAATGATTAAAGGTATGGTTTCCTATGGCGTTTCCAGATGCAATTACTTTATTGAAAATTTCAGGGTATTTTTTAATATTATCACCAATGCAAAAGAAAGTTGCTTTGGCCTTGTGCTTTTCTAGTTGCTTTAACGTCCATTCAGTAATTTCAGGAGTTGGTCCATCATCAAAGGTTAGATATACTTTACTTTCGTTATTAGGAATGTCCCAAACATAATTTGAAAATAGTTTTTTAATTATCCAGTGTGTTTTTATCCAATTCATACTTCAAAAATAAATAAAAAAAGTGCCAATAAATAAATCATTGGCACTTAATTAATTTTTTATAAATCATTACTCCATATCTCTTTCAAAACGTGAGAATCTGTTGTTGTATGAGTTAAAGTCGATTTTGCTTTTGGTGTAAAATTCTATATCTCCTTGTTTTTTCATCACTTTCAATAAACTTCTATAGCGTTCAATTGCAGTAATTATATCAGTTGCCATGAAGCTCTGATCGTTAGCTTTAAAACCACTGTAATACTTTAGTTCTTCTTTGTATTTGGTCATTAATTTTTCAATTAATTCTCTAGCTTTTTCTTTTTTACCAATTTCATAGTAACCAGTTGCGAAAGGTTCTAAGGTTAGATAATATCCATAATAATCAATAGGTGTTTTAGATATTGCTAAATCAATTACTTTTTCGGCTTGAGCAGTTTTACCTTCTTTTATCAAGGAGTACATTAATCTAGAAAGATTGGTTCGGTATGAAATAGCATTTCTTCTTGTTTCTGGATCGTGATAGATTTTTGTGCTTTCTCCGTTACCCCAAGTCCATTTCATTGCTAAATTGTACATTTTATCAGTGTCAATTTGTCCCATATCTGGATAATCATCTTCAACAACTGGCGTTTTAATTGGAACTAATTTATAAACCATTCCGTCCAATTGAAGGTAGTCTTTCATCCATAAATAATCATCATCACCAAAACTTCCTGGACTAAAATAGATAGGACGTTTCCAGTTATTGTTGATTAAAATATCAAACATAATAAGGCGATTTTTATATAAAGCACCACCTTTTAAATCAATATCTATGAATGGAACAATAGAGTCGTTCTGCTTAGAATTTACTATTTTACTTGCAATTACTGCATTTTTATCAATTGTGAATCTTACTTTATTAGTAGGAAAAAAATTAAGTCTATGACCACTTTGCATTTCTACCTGGGATAATGTGTCTTCTCTTTTTGCAAAATTGATAAAGTCTTTTAAATTCCATCTGCTTTCAACTTTCTTATTAAAAACAACGGCATCTCTATTGTCGGCAACATATTGTTTGTGCTTAAATGAAATTGGCAAACCTTCAGATTTGTATGTTTTAAGCTTCATCTGATCGATGTACCAATCGGTCATTAATAAACTAGTATTTACAATTTTCACATCGGTTCTATAGCCTTCAATTTCTTGAGCATACCAAAGCGGAAACGTATCGTTATCTCCAATTGTAAATAAAATTCCGTTTTGGTCGCAAGAGTCAAGATAGTTTTTTGCCATTGCAATAGCAGTATATTTTCCAGAACGATCGTGATCATCCCAGTTTTGAGAAGCCATCAAGATTGGTGCTCCCAATAAAGATAAGCCAATGACTACTGGTCCAGCTATTTTTGCGGTTAACTTTTCTTTTAGCATTTCATAAATGGCAAATACTCCAAATCCTATCCAAATTGAAAATACATAGAAGGAACCAACCAATGCATAATCTCGTTCTCTTGGTTCAAATGGTCTTTCGTTTAAATATATTTTTAATGCTAAACCTGTAAATAAAAACAATGCAAGTAGAACGTAGAAACTTTTTAAATCTCTTTGTGCATGATACATCAATCCAATTAATCCTAGAAAGAAAGGAATAAAGAAGTACAAGTTTCGTCCTTTATTATTAGCAACATCCGAAGAAAGATTGTCTTGTGAGCCCAAATGAATTTCATCAATAAATTTAATTCCGCTTAGCCAGTTGCCATCAAGATTATCATACCTTCCTTGGTTGTCATTTTGTCTTCCTACGAAGTTCCATAAAAGGTAACGACCGTACATATATCCAAATTGATATTCTACCATAAAGCTCAAATTGTCCCAAGTAGAAGGTTTTTCAATATTTAGATATTCTCCGTAGGCTTTCAAGAACGATACATAGCCATCATTGTCAATTTTATGAGAAGCGTACGCTTGTCTAAACTCGGCTACAACATCTGTTAATTCTTTTTCTTCAGCATAATCTGGTTTTATAGTAAATTTGGGAACTTCAGTAAAGTTTATATAGCCTTCAATATTGTCTGTGCTCCACATTCTAGGAAGGATAGCTTTGTGCTTGTCGTCGGTATTTTGTTCGGCATTTTTGTAATCATTTACAATTACATATTTGCCAGATTTTGTATCTCTTTCATAGTTGGGCGCTTTGTCTAAATAAGGATTGTTTTCGTCCAAACCTGCAAAAGCATCTGTATATTGTGGTCCGTAAAATAACGGATTTACACCATATTGCTCTCTGTTGTAGTAGGCTAAAACTTCAGCAGCATCTGATGGCTTGTTTTCGTTAATTGGCGTATTTGCATTTGCGCGAATAGGCAACATCATCCAGGTTGAAAATCCTATTAAAACAAATAAAATGCTTAATAAAATGGTATTGTATGTTGGATGACCTTTGTCTCTAGTATATTTTAACCCAAAATAGAAAAAAGCAATAATTAGTAATAATGCAAATATTGTTCCTGAGTTAAATGGTAATCCAAGACTGTTTACCATGAAAATTTCAGTCTTTCCAAAGAAAGCTAGCGTATACGGTAGTAGTAATTTAAAAATAAAAAGTAAAACTGCTACTATGATTATGTTGGCTAAAATAAAATTTTTGACAGTAATTTTTTTATAGTTTTTAAAGAAATATAAAAATCCTATTGATGGAATTGTCAATAATGCCATAAAGTGAATTCCAAAAGAAAGACCAACAACTAAACTAATTAATAAAAGCCATCTGTTTCCTTTTGGTTCGTGCATTTCTTGTTCCCATCTCAGTCCAAGCCATAACAACAATGCAATTAATAATGTTGCCATAGCATAAACTTCTGCTTCAACAGCATTAAACCAAAAACTGTCAGAATAAGTAAACGCTAAAGCGCCAATAAAGGAACTACCTAAAATTACAATGCTATTGTCTCTATTAATTTCTGTATAAGATGAAATAATCTTTTTTAATAAGATTGTAGAAGACCAAAATAAAAATAAAATTGTAAAGGCACTAGAAAAAACAGACATCATGTTAACCATAAAGGCAACAGTCTCTTTACTTGTAGCAAACATTGCAAAGAATGCTCCAAGCATTTGAAATAATGGTGCTCCTGGCGGATGGCCAACCTCTAGTTTAGCAGCTGTGGCAATGTATTCGCCACAATCCCAGAAACTCATTGTAGGCTCAACAGTTAATGTATATGTTATTAAAGCTATAGAAAAAGCAATCCAACCCATTATGTTGTTCCACTTTTTAAAGTTAAATGTTGTCATAGTATGATATGAGGTTAATTTAGGTGCAAAGAAACTATTTTTTTGTTTAATCAAGTAGGTCTTATCGAAAAATTCTAAAAATCATTAATTCTAAAAATCAGAATAATTAATAAATTTGAAATCTATTCATTAACAATCTTGTTTTACAGTGTTTATCAATAATTATTTATTTATTGCGCTGTCATTTAAATTTTAATTAAATTTAGCATGTTTCAAAAATACGTTGTTTTTAATAATAATATTTATATTTGACAAGCTTTAACCTCCGATTAACCTATGTTGTTTTATAAAATCAATAAATATTAAATAGTATTAGTTCAAAACTGTTTAAAGATTAAATAGTTAAGTGATAAAAATGTTTTTTTAATTGATATTTTCAATAAAAATCATGTAAATGCTTGCTTAAAATAAAATTTGTATTAAATTTGCACCCGAATTCAGATGCAAATCAAGCTTTATTAGCTTCATTGTAAATAAATTTAACCAAATAATTGGTCTATGGTGTAATGGTAACACAACTGTTTTTGGTGCAGTCTTTCAAGGTTCGAGTCCTTGTAGACCAACAATAAAAAAGCCTAAAATATTGATTTTTAATATTTTAGGCTTCATTTTTTTAAAAAACTCCCTAATAATCCCCTAAAAATTTATTAATCATTTGTTTATATTAATAGATTATGTTAACAAATGGCTGTTTATTGGAATATTCAGAGCCAAAAACAAGAGAAAGAGACTGTTTTAAGAATTGCTAAATAAGATTTTAATGTGTTGTTGATTCAATAAGGTGGTTATTTTCAACAATGTTGGCTATAAATATAGACAAAGTTCAGTTTCAAAAATCTGATAAACCCCACAATTTCTTCAACTATTGTTGGTGGTAGTTTTTATTTGTATGATTTTTTATATTTTTTAATCATTTTCAAATATGGGTATGTAAAAAAAAAATCATTAAGTTCTAAAACTTTACTTTTTCTTCATTTTTTAGATAAACTCTTATTTTTTTTACTGCCTTTAGAGCTTACTACAAAAATGTGAAGACTTCAAACTGTTAAGCATTTAAACTAATAACTAAAATTGATTAAAACAATTAAAATTCTGTTTAGTAATTTCAAGAAGTAAACATTGCAATTGTTTTACAATAGCTTTTATTAAAATTCAGCACAAGACATCTCGCAAACCCAGTAAAATCAACCATTGCAATTTTATTGCAAAACAATTGCAAAACAATTGCAAAACAATTGCAATGCAATCAATTGAGAGTTTATTTAAGAATTGATTTTGGATTGAAAACATCAATTCAAATAGTAAGAATCTAACATTTACAGGGGTTTCGTGGATTGACAAGGATTGATTTTGGATTGATTTAGGATTGATTTAGGATTGAAAACAGCAATCCATTTAATTAAAGTCTAGTGTTTATAGGCTTTGTGTGGATTGACAAGGATTGATTTTGGATTGATTTAGGATTGACAAGGATTGATTTAGGATTGAAAACAGCAATCCATTTAATTAAAGTCTAGTGTTTATAGGCTTTGTATGGATTGACAAGTATTGATTTTGGATTGATTTAGGATTGAAAACAGCAATCCATTTAATTAAAATCTAGTGTTTATAGGCTTTGTATGGATTGACAAGGATTGACAAGGATTGATTTTGGATTGATTTTGGATTGACAAGGATTGATTTTAGGATTGAAAACAGCAATCCAATTAATTAAAATCTAGTGTTTATAGGCTTTGTATGGATTGACAAGGATTGATTTAGGATTGATAAGGATTGAAAATAATAAAAGAAATGAGTACAAGTACACCGCCAATACTAAATAGCAAAGTTTTCTTATTAGCTTAAAATTTATATTGAAATCTAATAATAACAAAAGTTGTGAGTACCGAAGTTAAGCATTATTATTAATTTTTATAACTCTGCAAAAATAATATACCAATTTTAATACATAATCTTTTACAACTTATAATTTATCGATAACATAACTATTCTAGGCAATATATAAGTAGTTTGTTGACTTATCATATAATCCGAAAAAGAGTAGCTGTTTTTAACTTTGTTGTCTAAAAGATTATTACAAAAAAGCTCAAAACCAAAAGGGCTATTTTTCTTTTGATAACGAATTGATGTGTTTACTATTTCATAGAAATTGGATTGAGAACTATTTGTATTTCTAATACTTTCATATTCGGCTCTATAAGTAAAGAATTTTAGAAAGGTAAATTCTAATTCAGAGTTTAATTCATCTGATTTATAATTAGATTTAGTTATACCTGCTATTTGGCTAAAACCTTTTGTGTAACCAATTGAAAAATCTGCCCATTTTCTATAGGCTGTTTTAAATACTAAACCAATGCTTTGGTTGTTTCTATCGTTTGAAGTAGTTATATTGTTCAAAGTTTGAATATAATTAAACCAACTCAAGTTAGAATTTAATTTCAAATTAAATCGATAGATTTTTTTACTCACAGAACCATTAAATCGGTAAGTTGTTTCTGGATTGTCTGTTATGATTGGAGTAGTATATTGATTGATTCCGCTTATTTCAATTTGATTTCTTACTGTTCTTACTTTCTTATTAAAATTTAGCATTGCATTTAAAACAACACCTCGAAACATATTCATTTTGGAGTAACGCAAATTAGCACTATGAAAACGTTCGTTTTGTAATAGTGCATTTCCTTTGAAAACAGAATTATAATTTTGTAAAGTGTAATTGTTTGCCATTTGACTAGCATCAGAAAAGCTATTTGAAAGTTTATAAGTAAAACTTAATGTTTCTGATTTGTTAAATTCATAATCACTATTAAATTGGGGTTGGAATAATGTTTTAGAAATTGTACTACTTTTTTCTAATTGGATTGTTGACAGATTATACCAATGAAAATAAATACTTGGTTTATTCGTCCATTTACCTATTTTGAATTTATACTCCAATCCGATATAAGCATCATTTAATTGATAATTTATAGTATTTCCAAATCCATTCGATCCAAAATCATTTATAGTTCCATTAGTTAATAATTGTTTTTCGGAAGTGTTGAAAGTACTAGAAACAAAATTGTTTCCAATGTTGGTATAAAGATGATTGAAATTATTGATTATCCAGTAATGTTTAAATAGCGCATCAATACTATTGTTTTTTACCGTTTTAATCTGTGAAATGGTATAATTTGTGTCGGTTTGTAAAGGAATTAATCCCGACAAAAAAGGTTGATTGGTAAGCCACTCATTTTTAGGAGTACTTTTTTCATAAGCTTGATTTACAACAAATGTAGTAGTGTGATGGTTATTATAATAATTGTGCCATTCGATATATTGTTTTAAAGAAACATTATCCGATTTGCTTATAGTTTGAAATAAACTTGAATTAAGATTAGTAACTGAATTAATAACATTGTTTATATCATTAGTACTTGATTGAAATTGTGCATTATAAAAAACCTTGCCATTTTTGCTAGGCGAATAATCTAGTTTTATATTTCCAATTCCTAAAACAGATTGATTACTAATGTTTTGTAATTTGTTTTCAAATGCTATACTTGTATTTTGTAAGTATTCGTTTTTGTTTTCTGTTTGGGAGTTCATTACTACTTTAGAAAATATGCCAAAACCCGAAATTGAAAGTTTAGAAGAAAGGTCGTTACTAAAGTTCAAAGCTCCAAATTGGGATTTATTTTTTACAACATCAGTGTTGTCGTTGGTAAATGAAAATAAATTAGTTAATGATTTTCTACCTGTTAAATAGTTGCTTATTCCGCCTTCAAAACGCATTAAATCTTCAAATGTAAAAGTGCTTTTACCAATGTTATTTATATCTCCAATAAAGCTTAAATTGGTTTTAGGACTATAATAAAATAGTGCTGAATGTGCTAAATAAAAACCTTTATCAGTACCAACTTCTGCACCAGCTTGAACATCACCAAAAACAAACTTTTTTTTGTTTTCTTTTAACTTTACATTCATAGCTAAATCTTCGCTATCTGAAACTTGTTTCATAAAACCAACTTCGTTAAAATGGTCTATTACTTCAATTTTATCAAGGGCATCAGCAGGAATATTTTCTACAGCTAGTTTAGAACCACCGCCAAAAAAAGATTTTCCCTCTACCAGCATTTTGGTTACTTTCTTACCTTGAACGGTTACATTGCCTTTTTTATCTACTTCTACGCCCGGCAGTTTTTCAAGAATTTCTTTCATCTTGCGTTCATTACCATTCGCAAAAGCTTTTATGTCGTATGTTAAAGTATCTTTTTTTATTTCTATTGGTTTGTATTCATACTTAATAACAATTTCTTTTAAAATTTCGCCTGTAGATTTAAGTTTAAAATCATGGGTTGTTATCATTGTGTTAGGCTCAATAATAAGAACCTCTTCATTATAACCAATATAAGAAACTGTTATCTCATATTTTACATTGGTTTCTAAATCAAGCCTATAACGCCCTTTATTATCTGCAATAGCAAATTTTAAAGATGCTTTTTCTTGTAAAGGTTTTGCAATTATATTGGCGGATTCTAGGGGAAGGTCTTTTTCATTATTAACCATACCTATTATAGTATGGTTTTGTGAGAAAGATAAAAAGGATGATAGGAATAGTAAGTAAATAAATTTCATGTAAAAACCTTTTTGCTAAGAATTTCAAATAATTTTTATATTATTAATTAGAAAACAACAAAATTAGGTCATTAATTTTTATAAATAGAATTATATAGTTCTGCTTCTGATACTATGCTTTTTAAAGGCAAGGTTAAATACCTTGACTCCTCTTTGTAATCTGTTTTAATTGCTTTAAAAACAACTAACTTTTGTTCTAATTCTAGTATTAAACCTGGAAGTCCATTATAGCATTGTGTACCAAATGAGCTTTTGATTTCAGGACAAAACCATGCGGTAAGATTGTTAAAGTCTTTGACTGTGTCTCCATCGCCAAAATCCTTGTTTATTGATGTAAATGCTTTGAAACAAGTAAACCCATTAATTCTTTTTGTTTCACTTGTAATAACCCAATCTTTCTTTAAAATTGAAAAACAAGTTCTATTTTTGAATTTTCTAAATCTTGCATTTTTTGCAAAAACTGTATCACAGTTTACTTTACTATAATATTCTTTTCCTAACATTCCAGCTATTTCTAAAATTATTTCATTCTCATCAGGGTTATTTAAGCTGTCTTTCAAAGAAAATTTAGAGACTTTGTCCGAAAAAAATAAATCAAATTTCATTTGTTTCATTTTTGAATCCAAATTTTGAATCAACATGCTATAATAAGATTCATTATTGTCTTTGCTTTTGTTTAATGAAATTGAATATTCTACATGATTTATCTCATTTTGACACCATACCATTTGGTGTAAAAAAATAAATAGATAAAATAGTTTTCTGTATGTTTTATTATTTTTCTTCTTCAAAGTGTTTTTCTAATAATTTATTATATTCTTCTTCCGTTGTAATTTTGTCAGAAGAGGGTTCTTTAATTTTAGGGTCGGTATTAAATACAATTTTTTTTGCGCCAATTACAATATTTCTTTCTTGAAATTCTAAAATTATGCCAGGTAATCCGCCATACCCTTTTGGACCATAAGAATAAGGTATTTTTGGACAGTACCATGCAGTTAATTCTCTTTCAAAATCCCCAACACCATTATTAAATTTTATTTTAGTTGTTGCTTTAAAACATGTGAAATCTTGTATTTTTTTAGATTCGTTATGAAGTTGCCATAAAACAGAAACATCTTTTTTTAAGGTTATTTTTCCAAGAACTAAATCATCAATAACATTTAAAACAGTATTAGTATTTGTTTTTTTATAATAATATCCAAGAACCCCAGAGAATGCAATGCTGAAATTTAAATTTAATCCATCTATACCAGGATTTTTAAAATAAAAATTCATTTCACTTTTGTTAAATTCTAATATGTAATTTATGTATTTAGCATTTTCAGTTGCTTCTTTAAAATATCCACTTAATTCCCCTTTTGATAAGGCTTCATCTTCATTAATGCTTAATGAATACTCTATAAATCCATTAAGCTCTTGGCTTATTAATGTGTTGATTGAGAAGAAAATTATGATAAAAGTATATATATATTTCATGTTTATTTTTTTTGAATTCTACTAGAATAATGTTATAATTATTCTAGTAGAAATTAAAAACTATTATTCAATAGTTAGTTTTTTACATTCTTTAAGAGCCGCATCTGCATAAGATCTAGCTTCTTCCTTAGTAAAACCGTGGTTGACACAGTAAGTATAAATGTTGTCACAAGCGATTTCACATTTTGTCCTGTTTACAACGACTATCTTTTTTTCGATTTGTAAATTTTTAGGATTCTTGGTATTTGCATAAATTGAACATCCTGCAAATAAAAGTATAACAATATTTTTTTTCATAAGTCTTTAAAATTTATAGTTTAACATAAAACACCTCGGTCTAGATACGCATCTTCCGCAGCACCTATACATTTAATATAAGCAGATAAAGCCATACAATTAGCAACTTGTGTAGGAAGTCCAGCTTGTAAAGCATAGAATCTAGTAACACTCCAAACGCCTCCGCAGTCCATGTTTACTTTTTTGTTTTCCTCTTTTGTAACTGAAGTTTCTGATTTTTTAATTTCAATAGTATCATCTTGTTTCTCAGCAATTGTATTAGCCATTGAAGCACTACTAAAAGCTACCAGTGTGATAGCTGTGAAAAATAATTTTTTCATAAAATTAGTGTTTTTAAAATTAATATTTTTTTATTGTACAAAATTGTTTTCTCGAGAAATTTTGTAATTTTAAAGTTAACTTAATTTGTACGAAAAAGAGCATATCAAATATTGATTTTTTTATTCTAAATTTGACCTATAATTTATTATTTTAATCTAAAACATTCAAAATATGACCAGCACAAACAAAAGTATAGGAAAAAGAATAAGAGAAATAAGAAAAGACAAAAATATTTCTATAGAAAAAATGGCTGAAATGTTAAAAGTTTCTTATTCAACTTATCAACGAATTGAAAATGGCGAAACTAATTCTTGGGCTTTGCATCTTGAAGAGATAAGTACTGTTCTTGAAGTATCTATAGAAGATATATTACTTGGCAAGGATAAAAACATTCAAATTGTCAAAGAACAATCAACAGGATATTTGAATAGTGATGTTGTTATTAATAACTTATCAGAAAAAATCATAGAGTTATACGAATCAAGATTAAAAGATAAAGATGCTATGATTGAGCAGTTACAGAAAATGCTTAACAAAGGATAGAAATTTTATTTTACCCAATGAATAAAGGCTAAATACTATTTTTAATAAATCTTTTGTATTAAAATTATGCAGAAAAATAAAAATTAATTTATTTTCTTGAAAATATACCTACATTACCTACACAATTTACATTTTTCTTTATTGACAAGGCTTAATAAGTTTTTTTGAGCTTACATTAACCTACATTTTATAATTTAGCCTACATTGTTATAATTATTTAAAATGTAAGCTAATGTAGGCTTGTGTAGGCTAATAAAATTATTAAAAAATTTCTAAAGGTTTATTATTATTGATTTTATGTAGGTAGTGTAGGTAATGTAGGTGTTTTTTGAATATTTTAGATATGTTACTTAATGACATAAAAAAAGTGCTACAATACAGTAACACTTTTTATAATTTTTAAATAACGCTTAAATCTTTTCTTTTTACTGCATAAACATTGCCTTTGGAATTTCGGATATTAGCAAATTTTAAACTTTTCAAAGCTTTTCCTAAAGCGTTGGAATGTAACGGAACATTATAAGCTAATTCCTGTAAATACTTTTGAATTTCGGTTGCATATAAATATTCCGTTTCTTCTAAATTTTGTGGAATTTCTAAATATTTATTAATTAAATCTTTCTCGGGTGATGAGATTTGAAATTTAGCGTTTCTAATTTCATTGAGTTGCATATCTTCTGATGTAATTGTTTCATCAAAAGAATTATCTTTTGAAAGATAAAATGCTTGTTTCCATAAATTATTTATATCAAACTCTTTTTTATAATCAAAACATATTTTATCTACCACAAAACAAAGCCACCGAACAGAACCAGTTTCATCTTGTAAAAAAGTACTCATATTTGTAGAACCTATAAAACTGCCAACACGTCTAACGATAGTATCTTTTTTATCGTAAGGGAATCTAACTTTAATTTTATCAGCACTAAACAACGATTTTAAGGTGTTTATTTCTTGCTTGGTTAATGATGCTAATTCGTCCAAATTGATTAAAAAATTTTGCGTTAAAAGTATTTTTGCGTCTTTTTCATCTTTTGGCATATTCTCTACAATATAATCCGAGAGAATATCAGGACATAGAAATCGAATCCAAGTTGTTTTACCAATGTTTTGTCCTTTTCCATCGTCAGATAATACAAAAGCATTTTTATTAAAATAGCCGTCAATTATAGCGCATTTAACAGTTCTAACACACCATTTTTTAAAATGATACTCAAACTGTTTTCTATCTTCGTCTTTTGCTAAAGTGATGTATTGAGTATATTGATTTATATAATCTGTTTTAGCATCCCAAAGAGGTAAGTTTTCAAAATAATCTATAAGCGGATTGAATTTAACTACAAAATCACTTTTTAGAATTTTTTCAAGTGTTGAGGCTGGAACTTTGATATTTTTCTTTTGCATTTCAATCCAAAGCGTATTTTCATTGCACGGCAACCACTCATTCAATTCTTTTTTACTTACTTCGATTTCATTTGCAATAATATTGTGTCTAATATTGTAATTTTCATTTAGATAATTTTCAGTAATGTGAATTATTGTTGTAAGTTCTTTTTCTTTTGAAACTTCTACACCATTTTTATTTTTTACTGCTAGGTTAATTATTTCTTGGAAATCTTGAGCGTTGTGTTGTTGAAAATAATCTGTAATATCATATCCTTTTATATTTTTATTTAACGGTAACTGCAATGGTATTATTTTAGGAAATCTTTTTATTAAAGCATTTTTACCATTCTCGCCTGTTTTATCATTGTCATAACAAATGAATAAAGAATTGCAATTGAATTGCAATTGTTCAATTTGTTCCTTTTTTGGATGTGATGCTTCGCTTCCAAAAGTTACTGCACTAAAACCTCTTGAACTTGCTACAATTGTATCTTTTTCTCCAGCGCAGATAATTAAATTTTCTACTTTTTGAGTACCTAATTGCTCAAGTCCAAAAATTCCAGTTGGAAATGGTGGTAAAACATTTTTCTTTATTCCTATTTCAGTTTGATTTGGAATATAAAGTTTAAAATTGCCATTCAATTCTATGGCAAAAGCTACACTTTCTTTTTTAGTGTAAATTGGTTTCTTTTCACTCCAACAATAGCTTGAAATGGAGTGTAATTTATATTTTTCTAATGTACTTTTTTCAACACCTAATTTACTCCAATACAATAAATCTAATTTTGTAAACGCTCTAATTGTTACTATTAATTTTGATGTTGATTTTTCCATTGCAATGGTTTTCTCAATTTCATTGCAATTGTATTGCAATGGCATAGCAATGGTTGTATTGCTAGATTTGACAAGGTTTTCAACTATTTTATACGGTTTTTCAAAAGAATTGCAATTGTATTGCAATGGTAAATTCATTTCCATTGCAATGATTTCTAAAACTTTTTTAAAGTCTGTTTTACAATTAAGATTTTTAAGTTCTGCCACAAATTGAAAAACATCTCCTTGCTTTCCTGTGCTACTGCATTTAAAAGTTCCGTTAAATTTATAAACTTTAAAACTTGGCTTTTTATCGTCTGAAAATGGACTTGAAATATTTCCTTTAGGAAAATCATTAAGTCCTAAAAACTTGGTGTAAATATCATTGCAATTAGTATGCTTCAATATTAAGTCTTTGCTTATTGAATAGGTACTCATAATATAAAATTTTTAAACCATTGCAATGATTTTGAAGTACAATTGCAATGGTTTTTTATTATTAGATTTTCAATAATTTCTGTTATGAAGAAAATTTATTCATTTGCTGTAGAGCAGTTAGTACCTCTGCTTTTTTGTAGCGAACTTTATTACCAATTCGATAAGCTGGAATAATATCATTTTTAGTCCAAGTCCATAAAGTTACAAGTGAGACAGAAAGCATTTTTGCAGTTTCTTCTCTTGTTAAAAGTATTTCATTATCGGAATTTTGCAAAGTAGTAGCATATCCTTTAAGTGCTTGGGTAACATCTTTTACAATTTCGTTTTTAAAATCGTTAGCGTTAATGTTTTCGAGTTGCAAGATTTCTTTTGCCATAATTTAATTTCTTTTTTTATTAATTATGGCACAAACTTAATTTAGGTTAATGGGGTTAAAACTATTAGGGTAGCCCTGCGAGTTACCCTAATAGTTTTTTTATTATTTCATCTGCTTTTTTTCTATCGTTTAAAAGTTTTTCTGAATTTTCGGAACTTTTTTTGTCGAGTTCAAGATAAATCTTTTTAATGTTGTCTTTGTTTTTACCAAGCAAATGACATAAAATATTGCCTTTTTTTGTTGCGCTTATACTACTCCAGTCTTTTATATTAATTATTTCTTCAAGTAGAAAAACTTGTAATGAAGTATCAATAAAATTAGGTTTATTCTCAATACTTTGAAGTACATTAATTTGCTCTTTACAAAAATCTATTTGTGTTTTTATTAAATAATATTTTTTCCACATTTCAAAAATATGTTTTGGAATGTCAGAAATTTCAAAATCAGAGGTTAAATATTTTTTAATAAACTCACTTTCTCCAGATAGATAATCAAATACTAAATCTTCCCAATTGAGATACCCATTAAGTTCTTTTATTTCTGCATAAACAAGATATTCAGATTCATTTTTAACTTTAGAATATAAATCTCTATGCTTTTTTTGTAAATACTTTATCTTATCGGTTTTTTCAATTCTAGCTTCAATGTTAGTTAAAATTTTGTTTAAATCAAATTCTACATCAGTTGTTACAATTTCAATAAAAAAACGGATAGATACATAAATTTCTTTTAATATAGTTTCGTTTAAATGATATTTTTTGGAATTTAGATAAATATTTGTTTCAAATTCTGTTGATTCAGTTTTAGTAAAACTTGAAATTTCAAATTGAAATGGCTCATTTTCTGTATATACATTATTAAAAATAAGACTATCGATGTTTGAAAGTTCTAAATCTTTGATGTTAAATTTTTTTACAAATTTTCTATTTTCTATATCTTCGTAATTGAAATTCATTTTTTATATTGTCTAAAATTGTTTTTATACTACTTTTAATTTTTCTGTGTCATTTTCTGTTTTAGATTTTTCCTTATTCCAAAAATCACCTAGAATATCCGCAAACTCCTCGTTAGTTGTTTTAATGTATTTTAAAAACTGTGTTTCTGTTTGATGTCCAGTTATTGCCATAATAACCTTGTTGGGTAATTTGCCATATAAATTTGTTGCAAAAGAACGGCGACAAGTGTGAGATGTAACGAGTTCCCATTTTTCAAAATTGCCCATTTCTTTTCGATGTATTACAACTTCGGGGGTGGTTTCTGTTTTTTCTTTCAATACAATTTTAGTATTTTTTGCACCCTCTACAACATCGTTAATTCCAACTATTTGACAAATTTCTTTAATATATGTGTTAAATTTTTGGTCAGAAATTGCTGTTGGTAATTCACCATTTCTTTTTTCAAGAATATGTTTTACCTGTTGGTGCATTGCAATAATTACTTTCTGCTTTGTTTTAACGGTTTCAATTCTAATTTTTTCATCTTTTATATTCAAAACTCCTAATCTCATAAAATCAGAAATCCTTAAACCAGTTCTTAAACCAATTATAAATAAATCACGAGTATTCGATAATCTAAAATTGTTTTGGAAATCGTATTTATACACTTTGTCAATTTCCTTTTCAGTTAAATAAATGTCTTTTGTTTCGCTTTGAGTTGCTGTAAAATCAGAATGTTTGTATTGTGGGCTTATTGGTAAACCATCTAACTCAATATTTTTACACCACATTTTTATATTTTTTATATGTCCTCCGATAGAATTGTTTCCTAAGTTTTCTATCGTTCTACAATAATCTATAAAATCTTTATGAAAGTGTAGATTTACATTTTCAAATCTTACTTTAATATCTTTTGTTTTTTCATAGGCAATCAACTTGTTTAATGTAGTTGAATATTGTTGTATTGTTTTGCTTGAAATAGGATTTCCTTTATAAAGTCTTTTTGGAGCTTCTTCTATAAATTTTTCAATCCATTCTATGAAATATATTTTATAAAGTTCATTAGTTGTAGATTTCCCGAAAAATGTATTTACAACATCTTTTAACCAATTTTTTGAAATATTTTTTTTGTTTAATGTGTCAGAAATCCATTTATCTAAAACAACACGTTCTAATTCTCTTAACTTTGTATTAATTAAATCTTTATTTGTGTTATTGGACTTTAGTTTTATTTGTTGGTTCTTTTCGTTCCAATCCTCTCTTTTTATCCAAATTCCAGTAGTGCAAATAAAGTCGTTTATTTGTGTTGGTTTAAATCTACAATAGATATTTGTAGGGTTGTTTTTGCCTTTAAGTACTAGATTAATTTTCATTGTATGAATTATTATAATGCAAATATAAAATAATCCCCTAATAATCCCCTAAAAGTTTTAATTTATTTGAATTTGATTTAATTGTACTTAATTAAATATCAAACAAAAACAAATCTAAATCCTTTAAATAAAGGCGATTAAGCTTGTTTTTAAGTATTTACAAACTCTTTAAATTAAAGGTTGGCTAGTCCTTGTAGACCAACAAAAAGTCTTTCAGAAATGAAAGACTTTTTTGTTTTTACTAATTAAAAGGTTTTGAAATATAAAAAAACCTCTCAGTTTATGAGAGGTTTAGGATGTGATTCTTTAAAAATTATATTTTAAATGTTACAACAGGACGCGTAGAATGATTTACCAAATCTTCACTAATACTGCCATTAAAAAAGTGAGAAAGACCTTTTCTACCATGGGTACTCATTCCTATCAAGTCAGCATCAACGCTGTTGGCAAAGTTTAAAATTCCTTTCTCTACATTGGTTTCATTGTAGATGTGTGTAACAACTTTCTGTACATTAAATCCTTTTATAAAATTGTTCATGGTTTCTTGTGCAACCGAAGTAGATTTAAAATTATTAGGAGTGTTAACGGTAACTAAATGTAATGTTGAGTCAAATTTATTTGCAAATTCAACGACTTTTTCAAATGGTTTCTTTACTTCATCATTAAAGTCGGATGCAAAAACAAAATCATTAACTTTAAATTCTCCTTCTTCTTTTTTAATGATAAGTACCGGAACATCTGAATTTCTTACAACTTTTTCTGCATTAGAACCAATAAACATTTCCTTATATCCACTAGCGCCATGCGATCCCATAACTATTAAATCAACATTATTTAGTGAACTTATTTTTAAAATCCCGTCAAATGCCAATTCAAATTGAACAACTTCAGAAACTTTAATTCCTTCTAAATAATCTTCATCCATTAAATCTTCTAATTTTTTAATAGCTGCATTTTTAAAAAACATGATTTCAGGAATGTCAGATCCAGATCCTAATGCATCACTGCCTTGATGCGGTAATTCTAGCATGTGCAGTAATATAATTTCACCATTGTTTTTTTTAGCAATCTGTGCCGCTACCTTCAAAGCGTATTCGGCATGATCAGAGAAGTCGGTTGGTATTAAAATCTTTTTCATAATAAAATATAAATTATTGGTTCTATTTAGTTTAAATTTTCTTTGATAAAGATAAGAATTTTTTTTAAGATTATTAAATGATATTTGTCATATAAAAAAAAATGCTATATTTGCACCATTATTAAACAGAAATGGTATAATGAGGGAAGCACTGCTTCCCTCTTTTTATAAAAATATGACATTTAAAGATCAAGTTTTAAAACTTTTAAATGAAGGCTTATTAGAAAAGCCCGAAATCTTCCTGATAGATTTATCAATTTCAGACACTTACAAAATTATTGTAACTTTGGACGGTGATAGCGGTGTTAATCTTCAAGATTGCATTGATATTAGTAGAATAATAGAAAATAATCTAGATAGAGAAGAACATGATTTTGCTCTAGAAGTAGCATCGGTAGGTGTTGGATCGCCTTTAAAATTAATTAGACAATATCAAAAAAATGTTGGTAGAACTTTAATTGTTAAAGCAAATGATGAAACTATCGAAGCAGAATTAATAGAAGCAAACAATGAGTATATTGTGTTGTCTTGGTCAGCAAGAGAGCCAAAGAAGATAGGTAAAGGTAAAGAAACAGTCCAAAAAAGACAAGGATTACCCTACGGTGAAATAAAACAAGCAGTTGTTACAGTAAATTTTAATTAATTATAGAATAATGGAGAATATTGCATTAATCGACTCGTTCTCAGAGTTTAAAGACGATAAACTTATTGATAGAGTAACGCTTATGGCGATTTTAGAAGATGTTTTTAGAAATGCTTTAAAAAAGAAGTATGGCTCTGATGACAACTTTGATATTATCATAAATCCTGATAAAGGAGATATGGAAATTTGGCAAAGAAGAATTGTAGTTGCTGATGACGATTTAGATTTAGAACATTTAGAAATTACGCTTTCTGATGCAAGAAAAATTGAACCCGATTTTGAAATTGGTGAAGAAGTCTCAGAAGAAGTAAAACTTATAGATTTGGGAAGAAGAGCAATTTTAGCATTACGCCAAAACTTGATTTCTAAAATCCACGAGCATGATAATACTAACTTGTACAAACAATTTAAAGATATCATAGGCGAAATTTATACAGCAGAAGTACATCATGTTCGACCTAGAGTTGTAATTTTGGTTGATGATGAAGGAAATGAAATTGTATTGCCAAAAGAAAAACAAATTCCATCTGACTTTTTTCGAAAAGGAGATAATGTTAAAGGAATTATAGAAAGCGTTGAATTAAAAGGAAATAAACCTCAAATTATTATGTCTAGAACTTCAGAGAAGTTTTTAGAAAAATTATTTGAGCAAGAAATTCCTGAAGTATTCGACGGTTTAATTATGATTAAAAAAGTAGTAAGAATTCCTGGTGAAAAAGCAAAAGTAGCCGTTGATTCTTATGACGATAGAATAGATCCTGTTGGAGCTTGTGTTGGAATGAAAGGTTCACGTATTCACGGAATTGTTCGCGAATTAGGAAACGAAAACATCGATGTAATAAATTACACAACTAATGCTTCTTTATTAATAACACGAGCATTGAGCCCAGCTAAAGTGTCTTCTGTAAAAATCAATGAAGAAACTATGCATGCTGAGGTTTTCTTGAAATTAGAAGAAGTTTCAAAAGCTATTGGTCGTGGTGGACAAAATATTAAATTAGCAGGTTTGTTAACTGGTTATGAGCTAGACGTAATTAGAGAAGGAAGTACTGTTGAAGATGATGATGTTGAGTTAACAGAATTCTCTGATGAAATAGACGCTTGGATTATTGACGAATTTGCCAAAATTGGTCTTGATACAGCCAGAAGTATTTTAAAACAAGACGTTGCTGATTTAGCAAGAAGAACCGATTTAGAAGAAGAAACTATACAAGAAGTAATGCGCATACTGAAAGAAGAGTTTGAAAACTAATTCTTTCACCCCAAAATAAAAAAAAAGAATTTATAAAAGATTTTATGTCTGAAGAAAGAAATATTAGAATAAACAAAGTTTTAAGGGAATTAAATATTTCGTTAGAAAGAGCTGTCGACTATCTTAAGGATAAAGGTATTGCTATTGACGCAAACCCAAATGCTAAGATATCCGACAAAGAGTTTGATATTCTACAAAATCAATTTGCTGGTGATAAAGGCAATAAGGAAGCGTCAAAAGGCGTTAGCGAGGAAATAAAGAAAGAAAAAGAAGCACTTCGTCTTGAGAGAGAAAAAGAAATTGAGGACAAGAAAAGAGTAGAAGAAGAGCGTCAACGTCTTGAAGTAATTAAAGCTAAAGCAGTAGTTTCTGGGCCTAAACAAGTTGGAAAAATT
>NZ_JAYWFT010000118.1:0-10069 GCF_043778725.1 Flavobacterium sp.
ACTAATTTTATGCAATCTTCTTTAAATGCATAATCATATTTAACTTTTCTTTCCATAAAAAATGCCCCAAATAGTGTCTAACTTTTTGGGGCATGTCCACAATTGGAGGTTTTCTAAAGTATCAAAGTCGCAATGATCGGTAAAACAAGCTATTGCAGAAAACGGAATTTTAGATCTACTAAACTCAATTGGTTTTTTATTAGAAAACAATAATGCAGGCGTTTCTATAAAATTTATTTGAGAATTGGCCTGAGCAATAATCTTCTCGTTAGAGTTTCCGGTATAAAACGTTAATGGCTTAGAGTTTAATGGATTAAATTTCCATAATAGTCTAGACGGATTCTTTTTTTCGAATTCCCAAACACCAATTTGAAGATTAGGCTGCACAAAAAAGCCATTACTCAATTTAATTATTTTGGGAGAAAACTCATTGGCAATAAAATCACAATTTGCATCAGTCCAAGTGTAATTGTGGTTTCTAATGAGTTTTACTGGATCTGTAAAATCTATTTGAATAGTAAAAAAGCTAGATTTATTGATTACCGATTGACAATCAATTATAAATTTATTATACTTGATTGCACTATCAACAGTGATTTTTATATTTTCAGATAATAAAGTTACAGATTGTATCATTGTTTACTGTGTTCTTTTTCCTAATTCCATTAATTTTTTGGCATAGAAAACCGACTTTTTAAATTGTATCAATCGATATGGCATTTTAACAATTTTTAATGGTAATTGCCATTTGTTACCTTTAAACAAATACATTGTAAAATATTTATTTTTATATTCTATTAATTGTTGTGGCGTAAAATGTTTGTGAATTTGATACATAATTGTAGGACTCGGTACAGGTCGCACATTTTTTACAGGCGTATCCAATTCCCATGGTTGTATTTTTCTTTTTTTACCTATAATTTTGGCTTGTGTACCCCAAAAACGATAACCTCCAACTGGTGGTTTTAAGTGTAAATTGGTTGCGTATGGATTATTTAAAATCATGATTCCTTCTTTAACAAGCGACAATCCAAAGTCACTATCCTCGCCATATCCACCATCATAATTAATATCATTACCTACAACTTGATCTACATATTTTTTTCTAACGCACGAGTTAGCATTACTAAAAGTTAACGAAGCACCAACAATCCATCGTTCGTTTTTATAATTTTTTAATTTTACTTTTAAGTCCTCCAAATCTTGTTTTTGATGATCTGCTCTAATGTCTAGCCCATTGCAACCACCGGCATCGTATGTTTGTAACAAGCTTATATGTTTTTCTATAAAATCTGATGGAATTCTAATATCATCATCGCCAAATACAATAAATTCTCCTGTACATAAATTAATTGCTTCGTTACGAGCGCGGCAACTTCCTACAGATGTTTGCCATATAAATTGTACCTCAAATGGATAATTTTCTTTTTTATACAACGACTCATCTCTACTTTGACTTGGTGTTGCATCAACAACAATTACTTGCGTTGGTCTATAGGTTTGATTTTTTAAATCTTCTAATAAGGTTAGTGTAAAATCTTGCCTTAACATGGTAGGAATAATGTAACTAACTGTAGGGTTTCCTTTTATTTCTTTTAATGCTCTTAGTTTTATTACATTGGGAAATGCCCTTTGTTTAAAATGTTTTTTGGCATAGAAAAAGGCATTCCATTCACTAATTTTCCATATTCCTTTTCTATAAAGCATAAAAAGTGAGTGATCAATTTTGAAATTTTTAATATAAAAAACATACCTATCCTTAGTAGAAATAGTGATTTTTTCTATCGTAGTACTGTCATACAAACCTTTGGTATATAAAGGAATTGCGCCCGAATTTCGAACAGCATTGTAGCCAAAATCTAAAGCTTGTAATTGAAGATTTTTTATTTCTGGATCAAAGCCATTTAATTGTTCCCAAACTGTTTTTCTTACAGCAAAGGCATTGGGATTGATTCTCCAACTAACACAATTATCTAGATTGTCAAAATCATTTACATACCAAAAGAACACTACCGTTTGATATACAATATCTGAAAATGCATTTTTATATCCTTGTTCAAATGAGCTGTGCCAAATATCGCCATATTGAAGTGACAATTGCTCCAACTTATTCAAGTTTGGATTTCCTGTATAGAGAATAATTTCTCCGTTATTATTGGTGTATTCTTTGAAATTTAGTTTCATGTAATGGTATATTAATTCAATATAGATGGTCCGGCAAAGGTAATTATTTCATTTTTTCTAAACGTGATGGTTTTATATGGATAATCCATCTTGCTAAAGAATTTTTCTAAGGCAATGTATGTTGGTTCATTATTAACAATATGATAAGAGGCAATAGCAAAGTTAGGATTTAAGGTTTTCATGGTCTCCACACAACCTTCTAGCGCTTCAATTTCGGCACCTTCAATGTCCATTTTTATAAAATTTAGTTTGTCTATTTTTTTATCTTTTACCCAAGAATCTATAGTTACTGCTTGTTTTTTTACTGCATTGTTAGTACCAGAAAACAGCACCGCAGACGAGCCTTCTGTTCCTGCTTCTTCAAAGTTTACAAGTTCATTTTTATTCCAGAGCAGCAGTTTACAAATTTCAATATTGTTATGCAAATCTTTATTTAACTGCATGTTTTCTTCTATAAGATTTACATTAATATCGTCAGGTTCAAAGCTATAAACTTTTCCATATTGTCCTATATTTCTTGAAAAATAGATGGATAAAATTCCGGCATTTGCACCAGCATCAAGTACAATATCGTTATGTTTTACAGTATAAAAATGCTGATAATATTTAAAATCATCCAGAATTGGATAAATAGCATCTTTAGAAAAAATGGTCATTTCGCTAAAAGAGGTTTTATGAATGCATTCATTATCTTGAAAAGAAATAGCATAAGAAACGCCTTTGGGTTTCATAAAATTATAATAAACAATTTTAATGCGCTCTTTCAACTTTCCTTTTGGAATGATTTTACTAATTGCTTTCTTTATTCTTTTTTTCATTTAGGCAAGAAATTTTTATAAAATACTACAGATTGCTCCGCTACAACCTTAATACTAAACTTAGATGCTACTTTATTTCTCGCATTAAACCCAAACTCTTTTTGCAGCTTCGAATCGTTTAGTAGTTGAATTATTCTTTTGGCATATATTAAGTGATCTTTGGGATGCACTAAAAATCCATCAATACCATCATCAATTACTTCTTTTGCCCATCCAATATTGCTGGCAACAATTGGTTTTTGTAATGCCATTGCTTCAATCCAAGAGACAGGTAAAGCCTCGGCAAAAGTAGGAAAAACACAAATTGTGGCTTGATTAATATGTTTTTTTATCTCGTTATAAGGTACGCTACCGTGATAAATTACATTTTTAAAAGCTTCTTTATCAAACAAAGGTTGCATCAAGTCCCATGTTGGTGTCCAATTTTCTAAAATATCGAGAGCATTATTACCTACAAGAACAAGTTTTACATTTTTATTATGCTTGTAAACTTCATTAAAAATAGCTGGCAATTCTAGCAATCCTTTTTTTCTTATTAGCGTACCAAAATAGAATATTGTTTGTACTTCTTGTGGTGTTTCTAACCTTTCAAATTCGCTTATGTCTATAGAGTTTGGAATAACCTTAAAGACACGATTTTGATTAAAAAGTTTATTGGTTAAATTTCCGGTAAACTCGCTTACAGAAATAATTCCGTCAGCTTTCTTAAAGGCTCTTTTTTCTAAAAATTTGTTTAAAGGTTTAACTGGTCTATTATCAAGATGACAAAAATAGGTGTCGCTTCCGTTTAATCGAATAATTAGCGGACATTTTGTTTTTATTAATGCCGAGAATCCAGTCCAATCTGGAACCTCAACCAAATCAATTTTTTTTTGTTGGTACAAAGAATTGATTAGTTTTTCTACTTTTTTTTGAGAGAAAAACAACGAAAACCCTTTTACTTTTACATTTTTAAGTCGGTAAAAGTCTATTCCATTTTCATGAAACTGCTCATCAGAATCTTGTGTATAAATAATTATAGAAACTTGATGACCCAATTGAACTAATCCTCTAGAAAGATTTAAAATACTTGTACCTATTCCTCCTGATGTACCAGTTTTGGGATGTGGATATTCAAGGGTTACAAAACAAATTTTCATTGTTATTTTTTTTTAAATCACTATTTTTTTATACGTTTCAAAAGTAGCACTTTATTTTTAAACAAATTTAAATAACAAACCCCAACAGCCCACATTATCACTTAAAAAAGCAATTACTGTAACTACTAGATTTGCAGCAAATTAATGTGATTATCAACCATTTTCGACAATGAAAATTTTTCTTCTACAAGTTGTCTTGTGTTTTTAGTTATTTTCAAGTCATGCATTAGTATTTTTTCTAGAATATTTTTTAATGCTATATAGTCTTTGGCTTTATATATGTAACCGTTTGTATTGTTGACTATTGCTTCTTCATTACCACCAACATTAGTAGTTATAACTGGAACATTTGCTGCAAGGCTTTCAAGAATTGACAAGCTAAAACATTCCATGTGAGTTGGCTGCAACATATAGTCATAGTTACAAAAAATTTCTTTTAAGTTAGACTTACTTCCTTCAAATGTAAAGTTTTTTTCTAGACCGAGTAACCGCACTTTTTCTAGAAGTATTTCCTTGTATGGACCATCACCATAAACAGCAATTGTAATTTTATTTTTCAATACTGGCGATAAAAGTGCTACAGCATCAATTAAATCCTGAATTCCTTTAGACATTCTTAAATGTGAGGCTACGAGAAAGCTTGGGTTATCATAATCTCTTATTTCTCTGACTTTTATATCGTCAATAATAACACCATTATAAACCGTTATGGTTTTCTTTTTTACATGATTTCCAAAATCTTTAATAATTTCATCAACGGTATAGTTGGAAACGCCTACAAACAAATTGATGTATTTAGAATACAAAAAACCTTTAATTTTTTTTTCTATTTTTTTCTTAAAAGAATAGCCCAACAATGGTCTCGGATTGTGATCAATTGCTATGATGGTAGCATTGCTATTTTTTTTTACATTTTTAAAAAAAGGAGTACATAATTCTACAAAATGCGTAATTATATGCGAATATTGATTTTGAGAATGGTGTTCTAAAAAATAATTTTCAACATTATCGTGGTTGCTTGCATACAAATTGAAGTTTTTATAATTGCCATGGGTTGCTATATTGGGAAAAAACCAATGTACTTCAATGTTTTTTTCTTTACACTTTTCATTAAACAACCAAAAGAAATAATCCATTCCTCCTACACGTTGCGGTAGAAGTTCATAGTTGCATAAAATTGCGATTTTTTGGTGAATTATGCCCATTTATATAGCGTTTCTGCAATTCGTTTTCCTGTATTTTCAAGAGGTTTTCCAATCTGTAAATTTAAAAACTCTTTACGCTGAATCATGCGATTATCATTTCCGCTTAATAAATTATTTATTGCAGTTAAAAATTCATCTTCATTTTTTACAATTTCAGATGATTTAGATACTACCAAGTTAAATAAATGTTGGTACTTTAAAAATTTTTGATCGTCAAACATTTTATTTTCTTTGTTACCAAAAACAGGATTTACAACAGGTTTATTAAAAATAAAAGAGTCTAAAGTTATTGTTGATAGCACATTAATATTTATATCACAATGATATAATAACGATTTTAAATCATTTAAATCTTCTATAGACGGTACTCGTTGTGACCAACTCTCTTGATGATTTTTTCTTTTTATTGTCCAATCTGGAAAATTCCAAATTATAAATTTATATTTTTCTGCAATAGTATTAAATCGTTCTGGCTCTTCAACTGGAGAAGTTCTTACAATAAGATTAACCTTTTTAATTAATTTATTTTTTTCAATAAATTCTGCTAAAATGTTTAAATAAATTGGATCGTTTTTACTACTTGAGTCATTGCATGTAAAAAACAAAATGGGTTTATTAGCATCAAGATTAAACTTAGCTATTAAATTTTCTTTAGTATAACCATATTTTTCTTGAATAAAAGGTTCAAATTGAGGCGTACCAACAACCGCTACCTGATTCTTATTTATGGATTGATAAAAATGAAGCAACTCGGTCTCCATTAAACTACTCCAAACCAAATAATTATCAAAATTTCCAGCCATTCTTCCTTTAGACGCTAAGTTGTCCCAACTAAAAATAAATGCTATTGTTTTAATTTTTAAAATTTCTGCTGCATAAATTAAAGGTGCAATATACGGTGGACGTTGATGGGTAAACAAGAGATTTGTTATTCCATGATTTTTTAATAGTTTTAAATAATCTTTAGTTATTGAGTTATTTTTAAAAGATTTTTGTTGAAAATAATTATATCTTAAAATCCATTTTTCAGAATGAAATAAAGATGTAAATTGCATTATAAATCTTGTTGCATAACCTCTGTTAGTATTAGAGTTTGATTTATTACTATTGAAATTATCTTGTATTCCAAAGTTGTTTTTGCGATGTAATTGTAAATGAGCAACTTCTTTACTTTTTCTATAAAACCATGTTTTAAAGTTTTCATTATAAACCTCAAGCTCAACAATATCACAGTTTAAATTGAAATCTTCATATACGCTTTTAGGCAAACACGAAAAAATTATAACTTTATCAAACTTATTTTTAGCTTCTTTAATAAAATCGCTTAAAATAAAATTTCTAAAACCAACACCATCAGTAATTACAACTCCTAAATTTTTCATCTTTATTTTAAATTAAACTACCAATTCTTCCGTGGTCTGAATATGATCTAAGAACAATAAATTCTTTATCTATAGGTTCTTCCGATAAAAACGTAATATCACAAAAATAATCTTTTTCAATAGGATTTAATCGCCATGGCACAACACTATTATAATCTAATTTCCACCCATTTTTTTCTAAATCTCTAGTTTTCAAATCATTCCAAGAGGTGATATAATCCATCCAATTATATCCTAATTCCCAAGCCTGTTGTTCTAATGTTTTTAAATCTTCAATTTTTACTACCCTTAATCCTCCAACTTCTTCTTGGCTAATTGCAGTAGATTTATCATTTAACATTATTCCTTTTATGGAAGGCTGTTTAAAGTAATGCGCATTGGTAATTGCCAACTCGTCTATACTGGTTACAATTTTAGCACAAACAGTTTCAGTAGTACCATTACTTACCTTTGGATTAATTTTTACGTATCGAACCAAATCATAATATCTAATCCAACGCATATTTTGATACAAACCTAAACCAGCTTTATTTGCAGCTGTAGCAGCAAGAGGATAATAACTTCTAGCTAAAGAATATAATTTTCCTAAAACACCTTTACCACGACATTCCTCATCCAAATAAACATTAATAATCCATGCCATTTCTCCACCAAAATTGGCACCAACATGTCCAACAATATTATCTTCCTCATTTAAGCAAATGAAAGATCGTCCAAATTCTTTATTGCCATATTGCCAATTCCAAAAATCATAGTTTTGAAGTGGATGATTTTCTCTATATACACGATTGAAAAATAAAAATAATTTTTCCCAATCATTGTTATTTGCTTCTCTTGTTATCATATTTTTATATAATTTTTTCCACCAGGCAAATCGTTGCAATCAAACCGATGTAACAATAAATTATTTTGTTGATTGGTATTCACGCCTCTTGTAGTTGTAAAACCAATTTTATAACCAACTTCAGTCGCAATATTAGCTGCTTCAATTGTTGATGCTTCTGGAGTTCCATAAGGATAAGCCAACAATTCTATAGTGGAGTTGGTAAGTTTTTCAAAATATAACTTTGAATTTTCAAGTTCATATTTCATCTCCTTTTTATCTAACATTCCAACTGGAAAATGGTTGTGTGTATGACTGCCTAAATATCCTTTATTGCTCAACTCGACAACCTCATCCTTACTCATGTAAAGCTCATTTAAAATCTCATTTTCATCAAAAAAAGAATCAAAAATTACTTTAATCATTCTTTCTTGCTCTACAAAATTAATCTTAAAATTTAAAATATACTTCAAAACTGCGCTTTGTGCATCATCATAAATGTAAATTTTCTTTGCTTTTTCTTGGTCAATATCTATTTGTAAAAAAAATCCAAGTTTATTAATTTCCTTAATAAAATCTAGAGGTGAAAGAATTGATCTTAAAAGATGAATTTTGTGAACTGTGCTTACTTTTTCGTCTTGAAAATTCCTAGAATTTGCAAAAAAAACAGCAGGTATTTTATGGTTGTTTAAAACGGGTAAAGCATACTTATGTTGTTCTCTTAATCCATCATCGAAAGTGACAAAAAAGTAATTAACATTAGATTTTAAAACCATCTCTAAATTAGAAACCAAATCTATTGGACTTATAAAATCACCATGATTCTTTAAAGTCAACAATTGCTTTTCAAACTCATCAGGTGTTACACCAAAAATACTAGGATATTTAGTATTGAAATTTGGTCTTATATAATGATAGTTACTAACTGTTAACATTTGATTCCTTGTAATCTATTAAAAAAAATAATTCATCAAATATCATAGTTTTTTTTGGAACTCAAAAACATATTATCAATACTAATCAAAAAAGCTTCACAATTAGTGAAGCTTTTTATTTTTAATTAATTAAAAATTATCTTTTTAGAATCAATAATTTCACCATTTATATTCAGAGAAACAATATAAACACCCTTCTCAAAATTTTCTTTTAGTATTGATTTAGTTATATTGTTATCCCTCTCGTTAATAGTCAAACTATCTAACATTTTACCTTCAACATCAAATACTTGCAAGGATGCTGCAAGAACAGATTTCTCTATAGTTAATGAAATAGTAATTATGTCTTTTGATGGATTTGGTGAAACACTAATAATTTTTGTGTTATTATACTTTAATAAATCTCGATTTTGAAATTTAAAATTTGTTGAAATTTGAGTTTGCAAATCAATAATTTGAATTTGTTGTTCTTTAATATGAACTTGCTGTTCTTTTATCGCTTCAACTAAATAGGGAATTAATTCAATATAATTTACTGCTTTTTCACCATTCTGACTTGTTGCAACTAAATGAGGTAATACTTTTTCTATTTCTTGAGCAATAAAACCGCTATGATTCGCATTATCAAAATTCATATCTTTGTTAGCCTCTCTGTTCCATAAATAAGTTTTACCATCAATAGCTTCTATGGCTTGCATTGCATTTTCAATTGGTTTAATATCTTTTTTAAATTTACTATCTGATATTGCAAAATATGCTATCGATCTAGTTATTCCATTTACATCTAGCTTTATATTACCCGTTGAATTGGGAGAACCAAGGGCTAAAGTTGCATATCCAGAAGAACTACAAGTTATGGATGAATTATTTGTTAACGTAGTTCCTATTGATACACTTGCGCCATTATCATATATTTGACCACATGATAAATTACCTGTGGAATTACTTACAGGTATTAAATAATTTGTTAAACATGAATTAGTTATTCCACCACCATTATCATCAACTAAAATAACATCACCACTATTATTTACAGACAAAACCTTATTTGGAGTTCCAACACCACTTGTTAATACATTAATATTATTATTGCTAAAGTTTTTAAATCTTAACCCAAGTGTGTTCGGAATTACACCTGAAGCAGTACTATTAATCTCTAATCTGTTTTGAGGTATTACATTATTCGACAAACCTAAACCAACATTTCCATTAGAATGAATATAAAGTTGTTGATTAGATGCTCCATCAGCAAGAATAATAGTATTGGATGGATTTCCAGTAGTAGGAAGTATTACATATCCTAAAAAAGTATTATAATTACCCGTATTTAAATTTTCACCTGATTGAAATCCAATTGCGACATTTCTAATTCCACTTCCACCTCTACTGTAAGTTCCCATGACAATATTATCAACACCAATTGCCTGATTATTTCCGCTAAAAGCACCAAGTCCAATTCCAATATTTCCTGTTCCTGAAATAAGACCTAATCCTGAATTTGCACCAACAAAAGTATTACTATTCCCTGTAGTATTATTTCTTCCAGATCCTTGACCTAAAAATGTGTTCAAATTTCCTTGCGT